>CAZWVA010000019.1:363-37789 GCA_964636885.1 uncultured Spirochaetia bacterium | reverse complement strand
TAGGAAGAGGTTTGAGCTTGAGGCAATCACCACTCTAATCTCATCTGGGTTCATGTGTTTTAATCCTTTAGCTTAAAAATCGTGGCAGATTCTTTCTAATAGTAAAATCTAAAAGGCAATTATCATGCCAGGGATTCCTTCGCGTACGGATTATGACTGGTTTCCCCTCCATTTTAAAATTTATCTGTGTTAGTGGGTAGTTAGCATCAGTTTTAGATATACCGATTGCCTGTCCAAACGTTATCATGTATAGTATTTTTTGACAATTTGTGAGATAAATCCTTTCGTAATTTGTCATATGAGGACAGAAAAGGCAAAAGTAGAAGAATATACCCTACTTTATAGCCTTTATTGTATCTTATCAAGAAATCCCAGCGGCTTGTGAGTATGAAAAAGATGCTAACCCAAAAGTACTAGTAAAAAAGGCCTGTTTTTTTCTCGTATTACATCCAGTACCAGTCTCTCATGGGTAGAGTTCAAAAAACGACTCCCTTTAGGGGTTGACTGACTCCGATTTCAGGTAAAATGATAGTCACACCTATTGAAAAGGGCGTTTAATGTCCTTAATCTTACGCTTAATGTATACCCCGGAGTGGAACAGAGGAGGTTAAATGGCTAAGTCTCTCGTTATAGTTGAGTCTCCTGCTAAGGCTAAGACGATAAAAAAGTACCTTGGGAAGGATTTTAATGTCGAGGCGTCGTCTGGGCACCTCGTTGATCTTCCGAGTAATAGGCTAGGTGTGGACATCGAGAAGGATTTTAAACCCCATTATGTTGTGATAAAGGATAAGAAGAGGTTTCTCGATCAGCTTGAAAAGGCCGCAAAAAAGGCAGAGAAAGTATATCTTGCTTCTGACCCGGACAGGGAAGGGGAGGCAATAGCTTGGCATATAGTGAATAGATTAAAGATAAAGGATAAGGCGTTTAGGGTACTCATACAGGAGATCACGGAAAAGGCCGTTCTTGAGGCTATAAGAAATCCCACAAAACTCAGTAAAGAGAGATTTGAAGCCCAGCAGGCAAGACGGATACTAGACCGTCTTGTAGGCTATCAGGTGAGTCCGATACTCTGGAAGAAGGTAAGAAGTGGCCTAAGTGCGGGAAGGGTGCAGAGTGTGGCTCTTAGACTCATCGTTGAGAGGGAGAGGGAGATTGAGAACTTTAAACCTGAAGAGTACTGGACTATTGAGGCAGAGCTAAGACAGCTTCTTGACGAAGCCACCCCCTTTGTTGCAACCCTTGCAAGGTACAGCGGTGAAAGGGTCGAGATAAAGAACGAGGAGGAGGCCCGGAGCATAGTAGATGCTCTAAAAAACGAGAGATACGTCGTACTCTCGGTTGAGAGGAAGGAAAGGACGAGAACCGCCCCGCCCCCATTCATCACGAGTACCCTCCAGCAGGAGGCATCAAGGAAGCTTAAGTTCCCGGTGAAAAAAACCATGTCTATCGCCCAGAAGCTCTATGAAGGAGTGGAGCTGGGAGACGAGGGACCGACGGGGCTTATCACCTATATGAGAACCGACTCCGTTAGGGTATCGGAACACGCGATCGGAGAGGCGAGAGCTTACATCAAGGAAACCTACGGAGCCGATTTTCTTCCGGAAGTCCCCAATGTATTTAAGGTCAAAAAATCCGCTCAGGATGCACACGAGGCCATAAGACCCACGTCAATTATGAAGACGCCGGATCTGGTAAAACCGTTCTTATCAGAGGACGAACTAGAGCTTTATAGGCTCATCTGGCAGAGATTCGTATCCTCCCAAATGACCCCTGCCCTCTATGACCAGACGACAGTCGAGATCGAGGCCGGAAGGGGTGTATTCCGGGCCACTGGCTCTGTGGTTAAGTTCCCCGGATTCACCGTTATATACATGGAGGGAAAGGAAGAAGAGGAAGAAGCGAAGGATAAAGAGGAAGAGAAAAAGCTCCCCGATTTAAGCGAGGGGGAGGAACTAAGCCTCCTTGCACTTCAGGGAAAGCAGCACTTCACCCAACCTCCTCCCAGATTTACTGAGAGTTCTCTAGTAAGGGAGCTCGAGGAGAGGGGGATAGGGAGACCCTCAACCTATGCAACCATACTCTCCACGATACAGGAAAGGGATTATGTGATTAAGGACAAAAACAGGTTAAAACCCACGCTTCTTGGAAGATCGGTGACCGATCTTCTCGTGGATAGCTTTCCTGAGGTAATGGACGTTCAATTTACGGCGGATATGGAGGAGAGGCTGGATCAGGTGGAGGAGGGAAATGTGAACTGGGTTGATCTACTAAGTGCCTTTTACAAGGAGTTTTCCAAGAGGCTGGATAAGGCCGAGATTTCGATGAGGAGTCTCAGACGTGAGGGGATGCCTACCGATATTGAGTGTCAAGAGTGCGGCGCACCTATGATCATAAAATGGGGAAAGAGGGGCGAGTTTCTCTCGTGCTCTAGGTATCCAAAGCAATTCGAATACGGTAGCAACGGGGAGATAAAGGTCATAGAGAGAAAGGAGTTGGAGATTAGATACGATGTGCCCTGTGACCTCTGCGGAAGGCCTATGGCCGTAAGAAGGAGCAGGTACGGGAGGTTTCTGGGTTGCACCGGTTATCCAGAATGTAAGAACATAAAAAGTATGAAGGATATCGAGAGCGAGTTGAAGAAATCAAAAGAGGGGGAAGCGGAGGAGAAGAAGGATCTCAAGAGAAAATCCTTTAAGAAGTCCGGGGGACATAAAGAGGGTCTCAAGGAGGATAAGGCGAGACTCAAGAAGGTTGGTTCCAGATGACCTCAGGGAAACGATTCGAAACCGTGGCTCTACGGTTTTCTTTATCCAAGACGATTCTGAGAAATCCATCTCATAAGGGGTTACCTTCGATTTGGTTCTGAGTGACTTGAAATACCAGTAAAAAAACCAGTAAAATCATTACCAATGACGGGGGAGCTTCTCCATATACTGGAAGCGCTTGAAAGGCCTCTTAGATTCGCCTCTAGAGGAGGGTTCCAGAATATACATAAGGTGAAGGACCTAGGCCAATTGGTAGACGATCTCACACTTAAGGCACTTTCCCTCAGTATACCTCCAGACCAAATAACCGCTATTAGATCTCTAAGGGAGTCTTTTGCTAGGTATAACGAGTTGCAACTAGACGGTAAGAAGGGGTTAATAGTGGATTCCTTAAACGCCATAGCAAAACTCAAGGGCTTCGGTCAAACATCTAAACCCATGACCCCTCTAAGTCGAAGGGACACGGGGACTGGTTCTCAGGGTAAGGACCTTTCCCATGTCCCCATCCAGTACGTAAAGGGTGTCGGCCCAAAGATCGCAGAGATCCTCGCTAAGAAGGGAATAAGAAGCGTAGAGGATGCCCTTTACTACTCCCCTAGAAGATACGAGGATAGAAGGAATATAAAGAGAATATCCGAATTAAAACCGGATACCCGTGAAACCGTTATGGGGAATGTGATCCTTTCGGGAAGGGTGAGGACAAAGACGAGGGAGCTCTTTCAGGTAGTCTTATCAGACGGGACGGGCACCTTGACCCTCGTATGGTTTCAGTTTAACGAGAGGTACCTAAGGGCCACTTATAAGAAGGGGGCAACGGTGATACTGAGCGGTGAGGTAAGGCTCGGATACAATGACTCCCTACAGATAATACATCCAAAACCCGAGGACGTCGAGGTAATCGATGGGGAGGAGAAGCCTGAAAAGGACCTTCTAAACCTGAACCGTATCGTTCCCATATACCCATTAACGGAAGGGATAAAGCAGAGGCGCATTAGAAAGATAATGAAAACCATTACCGATGTCTACTCTCCTCTTGTTCCCGATTGCATCCCCGATGGTATAAAACAGAGAAGGAGGATGATCGGTCTAGGCGAGGCTCTATCCAGGGTTCACTTTCCCTCCGATTCGGACCGTGTCGTTGACCTCACGGACAGGGCTTCGGTCTACGGTTCTATCCCTCATAGAACGCTCTCATTCTATGAGTTTTTACTAATGGAGCTCGGCCTTGCCCTTAAGAAGAGGGACATCTCCAATATGCCCGGTATCTCCTTTCATCCGACGGGGAAACTCACTGAGAGGCTTCTTAGCACACTGCCCTTTACCCTTACCCCCTCTCAGAAGAGGGTTCTCTCAGAGATAGAGGGTGATATGAGGAGCGAAAGCCCTATGAACAGGCTTCTTCAGGGAGATGTGGGAAGCGGAAAAACGATCGTGGCACTTCTGTCCATGCTAAAAGCGGTTGAGTGCGGATACCAGACGGCCCTTATGGCTCCTACAGAGATCCTTGCCGAGCAGCATCTTAGGTCCGTTCTTAGATACGTGAGGGGGATGGGGCTTCGGGTCGTGCTCTTAAAAGGCGGTTTGAGTAGGAGGGAGAGGGATACCTACTACGAGGCGATAAGGTCTGGAGAGGCACAGATCGCCATTGGTACGCATGCCCTACTTGAGGAGAGGGTGGAGTTCAACAACCTGGGCTTTGTCGTGATTGACGAGCAACACAGATTCGGCGTTATACAGAGGGCAGGGCTAAGGAATAAGGGTAAAAACCCGGACGTACTCGTTATGACAGCAACCCCGATTCCCAGAACCCTTGCCATGACCGTGTATGGTGACCTCGATGTTTCCATCCTAGATGAGATGCCCCCTAATAGGAAGGAAATAAAGACGCTCGTCTTCTACGAGGAAAAGGGTGCGCGTACCAGGGTTTATGACATCGTCCGAAGGGAGATCAGGAAGGGAAGGCAGGCCTATGTCGTTTACCCCTTGATAGAGGAATCTGAAAGCCCCGACTTTAAAGACCTGAAATACGCGACTCAAATGGCCGAGGAACTGCAAAACGAGGTGTTTCCGGAGTTCCGGGTTGGCCTCCTCCACGGAAGGATGAAAACGGAGGAAAAGGACGAGATCATGAGGAGGTTCGCCTCACACGATATAGACATACTCGTCTCAACAACGGTCATAGAGGTCGGAGTGGATATTCCAAATGCAACCGTTATGGTCGTAGAGAACGCAGAGAGGTTCGGGCTGTCTCAGCTTCACCAGCTTAGGGGGAGGATCGGAAGAGGGGAACACGAGTCCCTGTGTATACTTATGTCGGGTTCAAAGAGAACGGAGGACGCTCAGAGGAGGCTTTCCATTCTGGAAAGGACATCCGACGGTTTTAAAATAGCCGAAGCTGACCTTATGATTCGAGGGCCGGGAGACTTTCTAGGAACAAAGCAGTCCGGGCTTCCAGAGTTCAAGTTTGCAAACCTGATTCGGGATTCGAGGATTCTCGTCGAGGCCAGGGAGGAGGCATTCAGGATCGTAAGGGAGGATCCCACGCTTACAAAGTATCCGGCTCTACTTAACGAGGTTCTAAAGAGATGGGGAGAGAGGCTCGATCTTGCCGCTGTTTCTTAAGTATAGAGTCGGGAGGTTGACACTTGAGATACAGTGGTTAAATTATTAACTGGAGTTTTTTAATAGATCGGGAGGCATAAAAGGTATGTCAGGTACTTTAAAGACGGCTTTTTTATTGGGTGTTTTAACCCTGGTTTTCATATATATTGGGCGCTTGCTAGGCGGGACTACGGGTATGACGATAGCCCTTGTCATTGCGCTTATAATGAATTTTATGTCCTACTGGTTCTCCGATAAGATCGTGCTCGCCATGTACCATGCAAGGGAAGTGACACCAGAAGAAGCCCCGAGGCTCTATAACATGGTAAGAAACGTGGCCACCCAGGCCGGTATCCCAATGCCTCGGCTCTATATAATCCCAACCCAGGCTCCAAATGCGTTTGCCACTGGAAGGAATCCCCAGAATGCGGCCGTCGCCGTGACGGAGGGTATCCTTAAACTCCTTGAGCCCGGTGAGCTCGAGGGTGTAATAGCCCATGAGATCGGACACATTGCAAACAGGGATATACTCATAAGTACCGTAGCGGCTACGCTTGCGGGTGCGATAAGCTATATAGCCAATATGGCCCAGTGGGCGTTTCTCTTTGGAGGGTTTGGAAGAAATAGCGATGATGAGGGGCATGGAGGGGTGATAGGTTCCCTCATTATGATAGTGTTGGCCCCCATAATCGCCCTCATCATTCAACTCGCCATATCACGTGCAAGGGAATATAAGGCCGACGAAACCGGGGCCCGTTTGACGAGAAGGCCGCTTGATCTTGCAAGCGCACTTAAGAAGATAAGCTACGGTGCCCAGAGAATCCCGCTCGATGCGAGCCCGGGAACGGCCCATCTCTTTATAATGAATCCACTCCGAGGCGGCTTGGCCGGACTATTTAGTACCCATCCCCCAGTTGAAGAGAGGATAGAGAGACTGGAGAGGATGGCTAGAGAGGGTGTATAGCTAAAACCGGTACTTTCCCCGACAAGGAAAAGATCGGGTCTCTTTTCTAGAGTCGCCTTGAATCCCATTATGTAAATGCAATCCCCTCTGGTATATGTATGGTCGCTTAAAAAGCGTCAGCCCTCTAGGAGAAGGGATTCGGGGTCTTCTATGAGTTCCTTGACACGTACGAGGAACTGAACCGCCTCACGACCGTCAACGATGCGGTGGTCGTAGCTTAGTGCCACGTACATCATGGGGCGTATCACTATCTCGCCATTAACCACAACTGGCCTTTCTTCGATCTTATGTAGACCGAGGATTCCAACCTGAGGGGGATTGAGTATAGGGGTGCTCATAAGGGAGCCAAATACTCCACCGTTTGTTATTGTGAATGTGCCCCCAACAAGATCTTCGAGAGAAAGCGTGCCGTTTTCCGCCTTCTCCACGAACCCTTTAATGGCCTTTTCTATCTGGGCAAAGCTCATCCTATCGGCATCGCGGAGCACAGGCACCACCAAACCCTCCGAGGCACCTATCGCCACACCTATGTCATAGTAGTGTTTTAGGATTATATAGTCATCCTGTATCTCGGCGTTTAGCAGGGGAAAGTCCTTTAGCGCGCCGATCGTGGCCTTTACGAAGAACGAGTTTATTCCGAGACCAACGCCGTATCGCGCTTTAAATGAATCCTTACGGCGTCTGCGGAGTTCCATGACGGCACTCATGTCTATCTCGTTAAAGGTAGTGAGTATGGCCGCTGTTCTCTGCGCCTCTACCATGCGGCGGGCTATGGTTCGACGGCGTCGGGACATCTTAATCCGTTCTTCCCTCATCGAACGATCGACGACAAATGGAATCGGTGCTTCCGGGACGCCCTTCTTCTCCTCGACGCCTTTTTCAATTGTTTCCTTTCGAAGTGGTGTTACGTTGGAGATCTCCTTCTCCATCGTTTCTTTCTCCGTTTTTTGACTTTCGAGGTAACTCTCCACGTCTTCCTTAGTTACACGGTTGCTCGGACCGGTTGCTTGAACCCTTGAAAGATCGACTCCGTATTCCTCGGCCAGACGCCTTGCCACTGGGGTTACCTTGGGGGCCGAGGTGATCTCCTCGGTCTCTTCCAGTGCGGTTATCTCGGCTTCTTTTCGGGGCTCTTCCTTCGGCTTAGTCGGTGTTTTTTCAGGTGCTTCTCTTACGTCTCCAATTACACCGAGTGTCTCCCCGACCTTCACGTCCTCTCCCTCTTTCCTGTCTATCCTTATGAGTATCCCCGATTGCTCGGCCGCTACTTCGAAGTTGGCCTTCTCCGTCTCGAGTTCTACCAGTGCCTCGCCCACCGAAACTCTTTCGCCTTCCTTTTTTAGCCACCTTAACACTGTAGCTTCAACGACTGATTCTCCTAGCTGAGGTACCACTATATTGATTGACATGGTTTTCGTCTCCGGATTACACGTTTTTTAACCAAATGATATCGGTTTCCTTTAAATTGGGTATATCTGATTTCAGGTTGTAGGCCTGCTCTATAAGGGCGTTTTGGTTGATCCTGTGGTGCGATGAGAAGCCCTCCGCAGGGCTTGAGTGTGCTCGGCGCCCTATGTAGTGTAGGGGGAAGCGACCAGCTATTAGCCTTCTTAGGTGCGGCCACATGTATCTCCACGCTCCCATATTTTCCGGCTCTTCCTGAACCCAAACCACCTCTTTGAGCTTTGCATATCCGTCAATAACCCTTTTTAACTCGTTTGCCGGCAATGGGTAGAGTTGTTCCACTCGGACTATTGCTATATCCGGATTCTTATCCCTTAACTCGCTTGTCACAAGATCCACATAGACCTTACCACTGCATAGGATCAGACGACGCACCCTTTCGGGTTTCTTTAGGGTCCTAGTATCATCTATTACCGGTTGCCAGCCACCCTCCGCGAATTCCCTTGGAGTCGATGCCACAAGTGGATGCCGCAACAGGCTCTTTGGGGTCATTACGATGAGGGGCAGTGGATCCGTCTTAAGAAGCATCGCCTGCCTCCTTAAAAGGTGAAAGTACTGAGCGGCCGTAGTGCAGTTGGCTATACGCATGTTGGTGTCTGCTGCAAGTTCTAGGAAGCGCTCTAGTCTCCCGCTTGAGTGATCGGGTCCCTGGCCCTCATAACCGTGGGGGAGGAGCAATACGAGAGAAGGGGTCTGTCCCCACTTGGCTCGCGCGGATACCAAAAACTCGTCGATAATCGTTTGGGCGCCGTTAATGAAGTCGCCGTACTGCGCCTCCCATATAACGAGCCGCCCCGGTTCCTGTATGTTATATCCGTACTCAAAACCGAGTACGGCGTTCTCCGTAAGGGGACTATTGCGTATCTCGAACGATGCCTTGGCCTGGGGTATGGTCTGTAGAGGGGTAAACGTCTTTCCGGTTTTTACGTCATGAAGAACCGCATGCCTGTGACTGAACGTCCCTCGCTCCGTATCTTGGCCTGTAAGGCGAATGGCTATTCCGTCGGCCAGTATGGTGGCAAAGGCTAGATCCTCGGCCATTGCCCAATCCACTGTAGGCTCATCCATGTTCTCTAGGGCCTTGCGTCTCCGCTCTATTCCGCGTTGCAGCTTGGGATGTGGGGTAAACCCATCGGGCATTCGAGTTAAAGCGTCGTTTATCTCTCGAAGCAGGTTGATCGAGACGGCCGTTTTGGCCTTTCGAGCCGCACCGGGAGGAGGTGGTTCGGGCTGTGGTTCTATTGACTCCTCCGGTTTTAGGGATTCGAGTGTGCGGTGAAGCTCACCCATATACTTATTGATCAACTCTTCGGGCCAATCCTTATCGATTATATTGCGTTCCAGGAGGGTTTTTGCCCAAATCTCCCGAACCGTCGGGTGATTCTCGATCTTCTGGTACATCAAGGGCTGAGTGAATCCGGGTTCATCGGCCTCGTTATGACCGTGACGCCTGTATCCTACGAGATCGATGAGGATGTCTTTTTGGAATCGAGCCAGATATGCGAACGCAAGGCGAGCCGCCTCGATGCATGCCTCAGGGTCATCGGCGTTGACATGTATTATGGGGATTTCAAACCCCTTGGCCAGATCGCTAGCGTATAGAGTGCTACGGTCTTCTTCCGGGGTCGTTGTGTATCCCAGTTGGTTGTTTGTTATGATATGTATCGTGCCACCGGTGCGATAGCCGGGCAAACGGGAAAGGTTTAGGGTCTCGGCCACGATACCCTGTCCTGGGAATGCGGCATCACCATGAATCAGTATGGGTAGATTCACCGTATGATCGAACCTGGGTGGTCCCGGCTTATCTACGTATGTACCAGCCGCACGGGCCATACCCTCTACTACTGGATTAACCGCCTCCAGGTGGCTTGGGTTAGGGGCTAGGGTAACCACTAGATCGATTTCCTTACCGTTTTTTAGCGCTCGGCGTGCGCCCTCGTGGTATTTCACGTCACCGGTCCAGCCGAGGTCGTCCTGGAAATCCCTCTCCTGAACGGGGTCCTTGAACTTGGCTATGATCTTTGAATAGGGCTTGTTGAGGACGTGCGTCATCACGTTTAGACGGCCCCTGTGGGCCATTCCGATGAGGATGTTGTGGATGCCGGCCTCTGCGGCCTCTCCGATTATCTCGTCGAGCATAGGCACAAGCATATCCACGCCCTCTATGGAGAAGCGGAATTTCCCCGGAAAAATCCGGTGTAGAAAACGCTCGAAGACCTCTACCTGGGTGAGCCTCTCAAGAAGCGCCTTGGGGGCTATAGGATCGTTGGGAGGACGGAAGCGACCGAGTTCTGCCGCTTGCCTAAGCCATTCCCTTTCTTCTGGTGCATGGATGTGCTGATAGTCGTACCCGGTTTTAGATGAGTAAACCCTGCGAAGTGCCTGAATCGCCTCAAATGCACTAGCCGCCTTCTCCGCAAGCGGGCCACCGATCAGGCTCGCCGGCAATTGACGAAGGTCGTCCTCCGTCAATCCGTGGGTTGCAGGATCGAGAGATGGGTCCCCCGGGGGCTGATTACCCAGGGGATCGAGTTGAGCGTCCAAATGGCCGTATGCACGAATGGCTTGAGCTAGGTTGACCACACCGACTATCTTTTTAACATCGGCTACCCCCGTGGTTGGTGTGCCATCGATATCGGGTTTCCATCTTTCAAATAGCGCTCTCGTAGTGGGATCGACGGAGTTTGGATCCCTCAGGTATCTGTCATAAAGCTCCATTATGTAACCCGCATTGGGTCCGTGGAACTCGTTCCAAATATTCATTTTTCTCCCTAAAGTCCATTTGATTTTTGTGTTGGGTGATTTACTAACGAGATAAAAATAAACTAAATAGTAATAATAACACAAATTGATTGATAGTAAATAAACCCCGATCCCCATCTCTCCTCTTGACAACACCTTTCGGTTGATTAAGTTTTTTACTTAAATTTTTAATTCCCCTTTGTTGATATGATAAGAGTTCAGAACCTAACCAAGCGGTATGGAGATTTGGTTGCCATAAGTAACGTGTCCTTCGGTGTCCAAAGAGGGGAGATCCTCGGCTTCCTAGGCCCGAACGGTGCGGGAAAGACCACGACTATGAGAATAATCACCGGATACATGCCTCCAACGGAGGGAACGGTTCGTGTGGCTGACTTTGACGTTGTGGAGAACCCGATTGAGGCGAAGAAGCGGATCGGTTATCTGCCTGAGAATCCCCCACTATATAGCGACATGACCGTCGAGGGCTACCTCGACTTTGTGGCCGATATAAAAAGGGTCTCTGGTAGGGATAAGAAAAGAAGGATCGACTCTACCGTTGAGAGGTGCGGAATCGCGGATGTGAGGAAGCGCCTTATTGGGAACCTCTCAAAGGGTTATAGGCAGCGTGTTGGGATAGCCCAGGCGCTCATACACGACCCCGCCGTCCTTGTGCTCGATGAGCCCACAATTGGGCTCGATCCGAGGCAGATCATAGAGATCCGGGAGCTCATAAAGAGCCTTTCCGGTGAACGCACCGTTATTCTCAGCACCCACATACTTCCCGAGGTCACTATGGTATGCTCAAGGGTTACGATAATCAACGAGGGGAGGATAGTCTTAGAGGAATCGCTTGACAGGATCTCTGAAAAGGTTGGAACTGCACAGAACCTGTTTCTTAAGATCAATTATAAAGGCAACGGGGTTAAAGAAAGGATCCTCTCCCTTAGAACCGTGGCCGATGTAGAGGAGGGCCCTTCCGGGGAATTCATAGTCAAGTCAAAGGACGGCGAGGACATAAGGGAGGATCTGGCGAGGTTTGTCGTTCAAAACGGCTGGGGGTTACTTGAGATGCGTCCTCTTACCCATACGCTTGAGGAGGTTTTTCTTAAAGTCATTTCAACCTAAGGAGAGAAGATGAGATTAATCCTTACGATCCTAAAAAGGGAGTTAAAGTCGTATTTCTCTTCACCCATTGCGTATATCGTTCTGGTCGTCTTTCTGGTCCTCTCTGGTGTTTTCTTCTTCGTGTATCTACAGAGTTTTGTAGGGTCTCAGTTTGATCCTAGGTTTCAGTTCTTTAAGGAGAGGTTAAATCTAAATGAGTTTGTCATTCGTCCATATCTTGGGACTGTAAGCGTCGTGCTTCTCCTTATGATACCCATTATTACCATGCGTCTTATCGCCGAGGAGAGGAAGAACTATACGGCGGAACTCCTTTTCACGTCTCCTCTTAGGGTCATACACATAGTTCTTGGGAAGTTTCTCGCCTCACTCATCCTGTTTCTGGTCATGATGGCTCTATCTGCGATTCATATCGTCGTTCTTATTGTCTACGGGAATCCCGACCTTGGGCCGGTGCTATCGGGCTACCTGGGGCTTCTTCTTCTTGGCTCTAGCTTTCTCTCTATCGGGCTTTTCGCCTCCTCACTTACCGAGAATCAGATAATCGCATCAGTCATCTCTTTTGGAGTGCTCCTCGTTTTCTGGATAATAGGGGCTTCATCCGATGCCGAAACCTCGGTGCTCGGATACCTCTCCATAATCAACCACTTTGACAATTTCACAAAAGGGATGATCGAACTAAAGGACGTGGTGTACTACCTGTCCTTTATCTTCTTTGGTCTTTTTCTTACCGAGGTTACGCTTGATTCTGAGAGGTGGAGATGAGAAAGCGTTCTCTTATCTACGGGGTTAACGCTCTTGTATTCACACTCGTGGTTCTTGGGATCCTAGTGGTGCTGAACTACCTGGCCTTTAAGCGTGCAGGCCGACTGGATGTTACTAGGGAAAAGCTCTACTCGGTTTCCGACCAGACGATTAAGACGATTAAGGGGATAAAAAAGGATATAGAGGTACTCGCCTTCTTTAAGGAGATCGGCACGGACAGGAGGGAGTTTCAGGATCTCATAAAGGAGTACGAGAGGAGGTCAGATAGGATTAAGGTAAGATTTGTAGATCCAGATAAGGATCCTGGGGTTGCAAAGAGATACGATGTCAATGAATATGGGACGGTTGTGCTCGTAGGTGGGGATCAGAACATAAAACTCAAGCTCTCCGATCTTATATCTGGTGGCATTGTGGATAATGCCGAGCAGGAGATTACTAATGCACTCATAAAGCTATCTAGGGATACGAGAAAGATCGTCTATTTTCTTACCGGTCACGGGGAAAGGGACATCCAAAACAGTACCGAGCCACAAGGGCTTGGGATGTTGAATAAGGCCCTTAGGGATGAGGCCTATGAGGTCAAGGGGCTTTTACTGCTTAGGGAGTCTTCGGTTCCACAGGAGAATTCGATACTCATAGTTGCCGGTCCTCAAAAGCCGCTTCTCGAAAAGGAGGTTGAGGCCATAAGGAAGTACCTCGATAACGGTGGGAAAGCGGTATTTATGGTGGAACCGAGATCCGGAAGTGAAATAGTTTCACTCTTAAAAGACTATGGTTTTAATCTGGGGGATAACGTCATCATAGATCCGTCTTCTAAGCTTGTGGGAGGAGGAGATGTGGCCCCTATCGTATCTCAGTATCCTCCCCATGACATAACGGACGGTTTTAGATTTGCGACGCTTTTCCCCTATTCGAGAAGCATAGACGTCGAAAGCAAGGAAAAGATCCGAACAACCCTAATTGCAAAGACGAGCGAGTACAGTTGGGCTGAGACCAATCTTGCCCTCTTCGACCAGGGGATTGCCCAGAAGGACCCTGATGACAGGCCGGGTCCCCTTGGGGTAGCCGCCGTGGGTGAGATAGGGGAAAAAACCAGGGTGGCAGTCTTTGGAAGCGTGGATTTTATATCTAATCGTTTCTTCAACTTTTCTGGAAACAGCGATCTCTTTCTGAATACCATTGGCTGGCTCGTCGGGGATGAGGAACTGATTTCGATTAGACCCAAGGTGGCCAAAGAGGGTAAGCTGACCCTTACGGGAAATCAATCGAGGGTCATCTTTTCCCTCACCGTTATCGTGATTCCTGCGATAGTCCTCTTCTCGGGGATAGCGGTTTGGTGGAAGAGGAAGAATATGTGATCAATCGGGTTGTTCTGAGTCGAATTCTAATGGCATGAGGAACTATCTGACAAGATTTGCAGGCACAATCACCGCGGCTTTGATTCTTATAATTCTCCTCGGTTATCTCTATTTTTTTGAGTTGAAAAAAACTGGCGAAGAGGGGACCAAGGAGAAGGTCTTTCCTGAACTCACGAGGGAGAAGGTAAACGAGATAGATCTCAGATATCCTAAGTACGACCTGGTCTGTAAAAAAGAGGGGGATAATTGGTTCCTCTCCTTTGGTTTAAAGAGGTTTAAGGCGGACAGTTGGGTCATATCCGATATGCTGGATAGCTTTTCCCGTATGGAGATCGATAGGGTCGTTTCTGAGAATCCCGATGATCTGGTCGGGTTTGGTCTTGATAGCCCTAGGGTGGAGGTGATCGCCAAGACGGCGGATAGGGAGTACGGGATCTCAATAGGTGGGGATAGCCCGGTTGGCTCCGGAACATACATACGGATAAACGACGAAAAGAGGGTTTTACTAGTGAGTAGGAGCTACGTTTCGAGGTTCCTGGATAGATCTGCAAAAGACGTTAGGGATAAGCAGATACTGGCCTTGGATGAGGATAAGATTAAAAGGATGAGATTCACATGGAGGGGTTCTTCATTTGAGGTTGAGAGAAAGGGAAACGATTGGATTGGAATTGGTATCCCAGAATATTTAGAGATCGATCAGACTAGGGTAAGGGCTATTCTAAGTACCTTTTTGAACCTAAGGATAGACAATTTCGAGAACGATGAGCCGAGGGATCTCTCCCCTTACGGGCTGGATAAACCGAGCGCCGGAATTGAGTTCTTTGAGGATGGAAACCCAATCGGGGTCTTCTTCGGAAATAGGAATGAGAAAGGGAACTATTACCTAAAGCTGGGTTCTGGGGATGAGGTTTATTCCGTATCGGAGTTCGTGTTCAGGCAGGTTCCCGAGGGTGTGAACGATATTAGGGTTAGAAAGATCGTAAAGGTCGACGCCGATAAGATAAACGGTATGGAGATTAGGAGAGGAGATAAAAGGATCTCGGTTTTTAAAGAGGGGGATACCTGGAAGGTGGATGGTAAGAAGGCCGATGAATCAAAGGTCAGAGGCCTTATATCCGAAATCGAGGCCATTGAGGTTGAAAGGTTCGTTGAAGACAATCCGGGCGATCTCTCCCCTTACGGATTGGATAGGCCTGATGTGGAGATTACGATTTCGGAGGGAGATAAAAAGATAACCCTTCTTTTGGGGAAAAAGGAGGATAAATCGGTATACGCCAAGCTCGCGGATAAGGGTTCCGTTTACGCCCTAAGAGACGAGATACTCACTAAGATCCCCTCTTCCAAGGACGGATTGTAACCCTATTTAAGAGGTCGGTTCTAGGTTTGGAGAGGTACATTTAAAGCCCGTTCCCAAGGCCTTTTAGAATCTATCCCTTAATCGTATCCGAAGGGGGTTTATAAAGGCTATCGACTCGGATACAATAGAGGTCGACTAAAGTAAAGGGAGGAGAAGATGAGAGGACTGAGATTATATGCAGTTGGGATTTTTCTCACGGCGGTTTTACTCTTTCCAACGGCGGTACTTGCACAACTGGCGCCGACAAGCGAGTCGTTGTTATTGTTGCGTATAGAGGCACTTGAGCAGAGGGTAGGCGAACTCGAAAACACTGTAGCGGCCCAACAGGAACTCATTGCCCGACTTCAAGATCGGCTAGGCGATTTGGTAAATCTGAAGGGGTTTATAAGGGTGGAGACGGGAAATATAAATGGACTTCCAGGGCCACACATAATCTTTGAGGGCGCTAACATACACATAAGGAATGGAAACAGGAATACGGCCACATACGACTGTGATCCTGCAGGGCTTGGTAATCTGATAATAGGCTATAACGAGGAAAACCCGGATGTGAATCCACAACTCCGAAGCGGGTGCCACAATCTGGTTGTTGGCTCTGAGCACAATTACACGGGTTTTGGTGGTTTTGTCGGGGGCTTTAGTAATACGATAAGCGGGGCCTACTCAAGCGTAAGCGGAGGGTTTGGTAACACGGCAAGTGGGGAGGCCTCAAGTGTAAGTGGCGGGGAGTTTAACACGGCAAGTGGAGTCCTGTCCAGTGTAAGTGGTGGTATTAAGAACACGGCAAGCGAATTCGGCTCAAGCGTTAGCGGTGGAAAGGAAAACAAGGCAAGCGGACGGTTCTCAAGCGTAAGTGGAGGGTTTGATAACACGGCAAGTGGGCAGTATTCAAGCGTTAGCGGTGGTGCTTCTGGTACCGCCGATTTGACCGATTGCTGGATAGGTGGGAGTCTTAGAGATGGGTGCACCCAGTAGTTGGTGTTGAATCAGTCCTTTTTGGTTCCGGATTCTTCACGCCTTATGCTTCTCTCCCTTTTCCTCTCCATTCTCCTATACACCCTTCTTTCCGGCGCTTCTTCCGCGTTGAATTTAGGAAGCCACCTGGCGAGTTCCTTCTTGATCCCGAAATACTCGGGTTTTCCCGCCAGGTTGTTCCATTCTAGCTTGTCAGTTTCATGATCGTAGAGTTCTTCTGTTCCATCGCTGTACCTTATATACCGCCATCGTTCGGAACGAATAGAGTGGTTATTACGCCTAAGAGTGGTAAGAGTGGGTCTCTCGCTCTTACCCTCTGGGTTCTTTAGAAGAGGGACTAGGCTATTCCCTTCTAGATCCCTTCTCTCTTCCAATCCGCAAAGGTCGGCCAGTGTAGGGTATATATCAAGAAGGCTTACGGGCCTTCGGCATATTCCGCCCGCCTTTGTTACTCCGGGAGCAACGATGATGAGGGGGATATGGGTTGATTCCTCCCAGAGGGTGACTTTACCCCAATGGGACTTCTCTCCTATATGAAAGCCGTGGTCGCTCCAGAGAATAACGATGGTCCTATTGGCGTAGGGGCTTTTATAAAGCGCCTCAATAACACGTCCAACACAGATATCGGCAAAACTTATGGATGCGAGATAGCCAGAGACCGCTTTTTTCCACTGGTTATGCTCAAGAACCCTTTTATGCTCTCCAAATGCAAGCGCTGAATCGCGGCCAAGGGGCGGCACGTCCTCAAGATCGTCTTCCTTTACTCTGGGCAATGCGATTTTATCGGGAGGGTACATATCAAAATACCCTCTGGGGACGTACCATGGAAGGTGGGGTTTATTAATACCGCAGGCAAGGAAAAAGGGTTTGTCATGTTTTTTCTTAAGCTCCCGAACCACCCATTCCGTGATCTTCCAATCGGCCATATCCGAATCCTTTACGTCAAGTGGTCCCCAGTCGAATCCCTTATACGGCAACTCATCCCCAAAGCCGTTTACGGGTTGGTGAGTGGGAAGATATGTCTCTTCGGGCGTTGGAAGATAATCGTTCCAGGACCTAAGCTCCTGGTATTCGGGATGTTCGATCTTTCCTGCCCCGACTACGCGGTAACCCTGCGCCATGAAGTACTGGGGAATAGTTACCGCGTTTGGAAGCACCGGCCTCCATGGCTCTTTATTCGTATATACCCCTGATGTAGAGGGCAGAATCCCAGTCATGAGGCTGGTTCTTGAGGGATTGCAGATGGGAGCCGAGCAGTGGGCATTTGTGAAAAGAACCCCGCTTTTTGCGAGCCTATCGATATTTGGGGTTTTTACATCTGTATGTCCGCCGAGACATCCCGTCCAGTTATTCAGGTCGTCTACTCCAATAAAAAGGACATTTGGTCTACTCTTGGATATGAGACTCGGTACGGATGAGTGAATCGGGAATGAGGCCGAAGCAACTCCTCTAACAATGGTCTTGAGGAAGTGTCGCCTGGTCATGAGTCCCATTTCGATTCTCTCTTTTGGAGAGGATTCTATTTTTCTTTTACGTCCACCCTTATTTTCAACTCGAGGAGCTGTTTCGGATCGACCGGCGAAGGGGCCTCGGTAAGCGGGCAGACCCCTTTTTGTGTCTTTGGAAAGGCTATGACGTCCCTTATGGAGTCCGCACCGGCGATCAGCATAACCAGACGATCCAGCCCCAGGGCGATTCCCCCGTGGGGAGGGGCCCCGAATTCTAGGGCTTCGAGAAGGAAGCCGAATTTCTTCCTTGCCTCTTCCGGCTCCAGTCCGATCATGTCAAAGAGCTTCCTTTGTATGTCGCTCCTATGTATCCTTATACTCCCACCTCCAATCTCAACGCCGTTTAGAACGACGTCATAGGCCCTTGCCCTTACCCTTTGTGGGGCTCTATCTAGTAGTGCCAGGTCCTCCTCTTTAGGCGATGTAAACGGATGATGCATGGCGACGAAGCGCTTTTCGGTTTCATCGAACTCGAGGAGGGGAAAATCCACTATCCAGAGAAAAGCGAATCTACTATGGTCGATCATGTTGAATCTCTCTCCAAGGCGGAGCCTCAGGTTTGAAAGAACGAGGTTAACCGTATAGGCCGAATCGGCTCCAAAGAATATGACGTCCCCATCCTCGATCTCTAAGGTCTTTTTTAATCCTTCCCTCTCTGTTTCGCTTAGAAACTTGGCTATAGGGGATTGCCATTCGCCATTGGAAACCCTTATCCAGGCAAGTCCCTTTGCCCCGAGTGATTTTGCGAATTCCACTAGATCGTCTAATTCCTTTCTCGAAAACTCGGAGGCCTTTCCCTTTAGGTTAATCGCCTTTACGATTCCGCCCCTTCTTATGGCATCGCTAAACACCTTAAATCCCGAATCCCTAAATACCTCCGTAATGTCGGAGAGCTCAAGACCGAACCTTATGTCCGGCTTGTCGTTTCCGTATTTAAGCATGGCCTCGTCGTATCCCATCCTGGGAAACGGAGTTTGAATGTTAATCCCCAATGCCTCCTTAAAAATGGCTTTTAGCATTCCCTCGATCGTCTCCATAACGTCGTCCTCTCTTACAAAGGACATCTCCAGATCGATCTGTGTAAACTCGGGTTGACGGTCAGCCCTTAGATCCTCGTCCCGAAAACAGCGCACTATCTGGTAGTATCGATCGAATCCGGAGATCATAAGGGTCTGCTTAAGAAGCTGAGGCGATTGGGGAAGAGCATAGAACTCTCCAGGATTAAGCCTGCTTGGAACCAGAAAATCCCTTGCCCCTTCGGGAGTTGACCTCGTGAGGTAAGGGGTTTCTATCTCTATAAATCCGTTCGAGTTCAGGTAGCTTCTAGTAGCGCTTACTACCCTATGCCTGAGGAGGATCCTGTCTTTCATCTCCGGCCTTCTCAAATCCAGGAACCGGTACTTCATCCTTAGGAGTTCGTCCACCTTTATCTCGTTCTCTATGGGGAAGGGGAGGGGCTTTGAAGTGTTGAGTATCCTTATCTCCTTCGAAATTACCTCTATCTCCCCGGTTTTGATATTTGGGTTTATGGTCTCAGGTGGACGCTTCACTACGGTACCTCTTACCGCGACTATCCATTCGTCCTTGAGTTGCCCTGCCTTCTCGTGGGATTCACGGCTGAGTTGCGGATTAAAAACGACCTGGACGATTCCCTCCCTGTCCCTTAGATCCACGAATATGAGTCCTCCGTGATCCCTCTTTGATTGAACCCATCCCATGAGTGTCACCTCACGCCCCAGATCCTTTACTCCGAGGGTTCCACAATAATCGCTCCTCTTCCAGTCTCCTAAAAGCTCAAGCATAAGAGTGGCTCCTTTCTCTGTAAATAGGGGGTGTTTACAATGTTAACCTCTATAGCGGATTTGGCAAGCGAATCTGAGCCGATGCGCTTTATTCTTGATTTCCTCAGATGTGAAATGTCAATCATGGAAAAATCTCTGTTGACAATGAGTTACTCTTCGTAGGGACAATGATAGCAAAAATCTATCCGGGAGATCCAGGAGAATGGGCAGATCCAAAGGGAATCTAAAGACCGATATACCGGGGCCGAAGGCGAGGCGGATGATCGAACTCAGAGAGAAATACGTTTAAGGGTGATGCACCACATAGAGCTTGGGAAGAAGGAAGGGACCGAGATCGCCTACGGTGGGAAGCGGTTTCAAAACGGCGAGCTCAAAAAGGGTTTCTATGTCTCACCAACGGTTTTTACAGAGGAGTATACACAGTTGAAGCAGGTTACGATTAATCTCAGCGAGGCTCCACTTGGATGGTATCAGTAAGATAGATGAGCGATAGGGCTTGATTGGTTTCGGAATAAAGCCAGGATAAGCTTTTTGGGTATACTTAAATGTGTATAAGAATAGGACTGGAAAGAGAGAGAGCGTGTAAAATACGTCCTGATATCTACAATAGAAGATAATCCGACGGTTATTTAAAATCGGTGACTAAAGGGTCCGTTAGAAGATGGACCTTTAATGTCAAAGCATAGGATAAAGAGGCTTGATATGTGATCTATTCAGGTTAGATAGGGAGCTAAGATGGAACAAGAACAAAGAAAACAAGAAGCCTTTCGCTCTGGTTTTATCTCTATAGTCGGAAGACCAAACGTTGGGAAATCCACCCTTCTAAACGTGATAGTCGGCGAGAAGATCGCAGCGGTCTCGGAAAAGCCAAATACGACAAGGAACCGTGTGGTCGGCATCAAGACTCTTCCCGATGCCCAACTCGTTTTCCTTGACACACCCGGCATACACAAGGCAAAGGGAGAGCTTGGAAAGGCCATGGTTCAGACCGCGATGTCCACCCTTGGGGAGGCGGATGTTATTCTGATGATGATCGAGGTTGATGACCCGTTCGGCAAGGGCGACCGGTTTATAATCGATAGCCTGCCAAAACCGGCCATATTGGTTATTAATAAAATAGATACGGTAAAGAAGGGAAGGATCCTTGAGATTATAGCGGAGTCGCAGAGATTCGAAGGCAAGTTCCTTGAGGTAATCCCCATCTCCGCCCTTAAGGCAGACGGTATAGACGATCTTATAGATACCATAAAGAGATACCTTCCAGAGGGTCCTAAGTACTTCCCTGACGACATGATTACGGACCAGCCCGAGAGGTTTCTTGTGGCTGAACTCATAAGGGAGAAGGTCTTCAACCTCACTCGTGAGGAGATCCCCTATAAGACCGCTGTTGTGGTTGAGGAGTTCCAGGACGTTCCTGAGAAGAAGCTGGTGAGGGTATCGGCCCTGATATACGTCGAAAGGGAAAACCATAAAGGAATCATAATCGGTGACCAGGGGAGGATGCTAAAACGGATTGGAACCCTCGCAAGAGAGGATATAGAAAGGATCCTAGGGGCAAAGGTCTATCTCCAACTCTGGGTTAAGGTAAAAGAGAGGTGGACCCAAAGGGGGGATCTGATAAAGGAGTTTGGATACGGGGTTTAGTCAACTTGACACCACCAGGTGTTTACACTAATCTTCTAAACCTGAATGCGTAGGCAATCGAGGCAGATTACCCTGGGTAACGTAAAAGTTGGTGGCGGTGCCCCAATAACCGTACAGTCCATGACAAAGACGGATACGAGGGATATTCCCGCAACCGTTAGTGAGATAAAGAGGCTTGAAAAAGCGGGTTGCGATATAGTTAGACTTGCCGTTCCCGATATGGAGGCGGCAAGATCCCTTGGCGAGATAAAGAAGAGGGTAAACATCCCCATAGTCTCCGACATCCACTTCGATTATCGTCTCGCCCTTGAGGCGGTAAAACAGGGCGTTGACGGCATGAGGATAAACCCCGGAAACATAGGCTCAAAGGCCAGGATAAAGGCCGTGGTCGATGCCGTTAAGGAGAGGGGGATCCCGATAAGGATAGGCGTAAATTCCGGCTCTCTTGAGAAGGACATACTGAAAAGGTACGGGAGTCCCACCCCCGAGGCCCTCGCTGAGAGCGCTTTTAGACACGTTAGAATCCTAGAGGATCTGGACTTTAGGGATATAAAGATCTCCGTAAAGTCCACGGACGTTATGAGGATGATAGAGGCCTATAGGATTATAGCCGAGAGGACGGACTACCCGCTCCACCTCGGGGTTACGGAGGCCGGAACCGTAAAGATGGGAACCATAAAGTCCGCAGTCGGTATAGGGACCCTACTCGCCGAGGGGATAGGGGATACGATAAGGGTGTCCCTTACCGGAGACCCGGTCGAAGAGGTCTATGTCGGAATAGGCATATTGAGGTCCCTTGGGATCAGGAAAAACGGCATAGAGATAATCTCCTGCCCGGGCTGCGGAAGGCTTGAGATCGATCTTATGAGGCTCGTAAGGGACGTGGAGGACAGGATAGGAGGTATCGAACTTCCAAGGCCCATTAAGGTCGCCATACTTGGATGCGTCGTAAACGGACCGGGGGAGGCCTCAGAGGCGGATATAGGCATCGCTGGGGGAAGAGGGAAGGGGATGCTCTATAGGGACGGCAAGCTGGTTAGGTCGTTTAGGGAGGAGGAACTCGTTGATCAGCTTGTCCGGGAGATAGAAGAATTCGCGGTTAATCGGTCTTAGTTCTTTTCTACCTTCCCCATTAGTGCATTAGAAAGTCACTACTTCCGATTCGCATACACATTGGTCCTGCCGTCGCGGTCGAATGTAAGGACATCGTAGGGCTCGCTATATTGCCCCTCCATTCCAGGTGAGCCCATAGGCATGCCCGGAACCGCGATTCCAATAACCTTCGGCCTTTCCTCTAGCATCCTCTCAATAACATCTGCGGGCACATGCCCTTCAACCACATAACCACTAACGATTGCGGTATGGCAGGAGAAGAGCGCCCTCGGAACCACGTACCTTGCCTTAATCTGATCCAGGTTGGATGTGTCGTGTACGGTTACCTTGAAACCGTACTCCCTTAGATGGTCAACCCACTTTGTACAGCAACCACAGGAAGGATTCTTATAGACGGTGACAATGGTTCCATCGGATTTGGATTCGGAGAACGCCAAAGGTGCTCCCACTGTAAAGGTGAGTAGGGCTACGAGAGTAATTCGCCTCAAGAGCGTATTCATATCCATTTAAAGACCTCTCTTTTTATCTGTTGTGGAGGTTATGATCTCCTGCTTAATTATACAGGGTCTTTTTGATATAATCACCATATACCTAACTGAAAGACGTGATTAACGTTATTTACCTTATAGCCTAGGGCGCTCTTATTGCTTTTGGCGATAAAATCTGTAACTTATTACCCTTGAGGCGGAGAGATGAGATACTCGAACTTCTTCCTTCCCACCCTAAAAGAGGACCCTGCGGATGCCGAGGTGATAAGCCATAGGCTCATGGTTCGGGCGGGCATGATAAGGAAGCTCGCGGCTGGGATCTATAACTACCTTCCACTCGGT
This sequence comes from uncultured Spirochaetia bacterium, assembly GCA_964636885.1. Lineage (GTDB taxonomy): Bacteria > Desulfobacterota_D > UBA1144 > Nemesobacterales > CSP1-2 > CAZWVA01. The sequence goes on along the minus strand of CAZWVA010000019.1, from coordinate 14,779 downwards.
CTTCGCTCTATAAGGAGGGTTGAAGGCATAGTTAGAGAGGAGATGAACCGCGCAGGGGCGATTGAGCTCCTAATGCCCTCCGTTCTTCCTGCTGAGCTTTGGAGGGAAAGCGGGAGATGGGACAAGTATGGAAAAGAACTCCTCAGGTTTAAGGATAGGGCTGAAAGGGAGTTCTGTCTTGGCCCCACACACGAGGAGATTATAACCGATATAGTACGTAGGGAGATCCGCTCCTATAAGCAACTCCCGGTAAACCTGTATCAGATTCAGATGAAGTTTAGAGATGAGATCCGTCCGCGATTCGGTGTGATGCGGGCAAGGGAATTCATAATGAAGGACGCCTACAGCTTCGATGCGGACGACGAAGGGGCGGATAGGTCCTACCAGGCTATGTACGATGCCTATAGCCGTATCTTTGAGAGATGCGGGCTTGAGTTTAGAGCCGTCCTGGCAGATACCGGGAATATAGGTGGAAGCTCATCACATGAGTTCATGGTTCTTGCCCCAACCGGGGAGGATGTTATTATGAGCTGTAATAGGTGCGATTACGCTGCAAATCTTGAACTTGCCGAGATAGGGGAGGGAGGTGATATAGAAAGCGGTGCTCAGGAGGAAAGTCCTATACGAGAGGTTTATACACCCAACCTGAAGACGGTGGGAGAGGTTGCATCGTTTCTAAATGTTAAGCCGGGGGATCTCATAAAGACCATGATAGTAGAGGCCGATGGGAATCCCATTGCCGCACTTGTCCGAGGCAACCACGAACTCAGCCTAACCAAACTCAAAAGGGCAATCGGAGCGGATACGGTTGAACTCGCTTCTGGAAAGACCATAGAAAAGGTGACAAACGGGCCTTTAGGATTTAGCGGTCCCGTTGGGATTAAGGTTAGAATCATCGCCGATAGGTCTATCCGTAATATAAGAAATGCCGTTACTGGGGCCAATAGGCGTGATTACCACCTCGTTAATGTCAATCTCGGAAGGGATTTTCAGGTGGACCTGTTTGCCGATATTAGGGTGGCCTCAGACGGGGAGCCGTGTCCTAGATGTAAGGATGGGGTTCTTCGCTCGAGCAGGGGTATAGAGGTCGGTCATGTCTTTAAGCTCGGCACCAAGTACAGCGAGAGCATGAATGCGACTTTTATCGATGCAAATGGAAAGGAGAGGTTCTTTATCATGGGGTGCTATGGGATAGGCATCGGGCGCACGGTTGCCGCTGCGATAGAGCAGAACCATGATGACAACGGCATAGTATTTCCCCTTGCCCTGGCGCCCTTTCAGGTGGTCGTTCTTCCGCTTAACGTGAAAGAGGAGCGCGTAAAAGGGGTTGCGGAGGGCATATATAAAAGGCTGATCGATATCGGCGTTGATGTTATTATCGATGATAGGGAGGAGAGCGCGGGGATTAAGTTTAAGGATGCAGACCTGATCGGTATTCCCATACATATCACGGTTGGCCCTAGGACCCTCAGGGAGGACGCCGTGGAGATAAAGCTGAGAAAGGGAGGGATCTCAAAGAAGGTAGGGATCGAGGAGGTTGAAAAGGAAATCGAGGCACTCCTTAACGGTCGGCAGTTCGATAAGTAGATGCAGGATCCATATGAGAATGCCCAAATCCGATCTAAAACCCGAAGAGCGGATCATCCTGGCCCTGGATTTTCCCCTTTATAGGGAGGCTAGAGCCTGGGTAGAAAGGCTAAAGTATAGGGTTAGGACGTTTAAAATCGGACCTATCCTCTTTTTAAATTCGGGATCGGATGGGCTTAAGGGGTTTATAGAGGGTGGGGCTCAGATCTTTCTTGACCTTAAATTCCACGACATCCCTTCGACAGTGGAAAAGGCCTCGCGTAATGTAGCCGGATACGGGATCGGTATGTTTACGATCCATGCCATGGGTGGGCTTCGGATGATGAAAGCCGCGGTGGATGCGGTTAAAGAGGAATCAGAAAGGCTGTCAAAGCCTAAGCCTCTCGTTCTTGCTGTTACGGTTCTTACAAGCTATGACGAGGTGGGTCTAAAGCAGATAGGTGTGGATTATTCCCCACGGGATTTAGTGTTAAGACTCGCCGCTCTCTCCGATAGAGCCGGGGTAGATGGGCTCGTGTCTTCGGGAAGCGAGGTTGAGGTTTTGAGGAGGGAATTCGGAGATAGGTTTATCCTTGTGGTTCCGGGAATACGTATCGGTGCAGGAACCCATGACCAGAAAAGGGTTTCAACCCCAGCCGAGGCCGTCTCGCAGGGAGCCGATTACCTTGTAATAGGGCGTGCCATAACTGAGGCAGATGACCCAGAAGCCGTGCTTGAGGGGATTATATCTTCTATCTCTCAAGGATAACAGTCGGCTCTTGGATGGAGCTGTTCCTTAGTCGTAACGCCAGAGCAAATGGATTGACAAGCAATGGCCTTGACCAAAAGAGCCAAATCCCTAGACCTATTATCCCCGCTATCATGATAGCACCTAGAGCTGGCCATGTTTGGACGAGCCTTCTCCTTTTTCCCAAGAATCGCCTTCCTCCCTTACTCAGATCCATGTGTGCTCTTTAGCCCAACGCTCTAGTTAAGCGGCTTGTAGTTGTGCGTGTCTGCCGTAATGGTTTGGATTTTGTTTTTCATCTTAAACTCAAACGAATCAACTGGCAGCGGCTTTTTTCTTCTGCTCTTTCTTCGTGAAGACGAACTCTTTATCCTTATCCACATCCACAACTATCGTGTCCCCCTCTTTAAAAGCCCCCTTTAGGATCTCTGTTGCAAGGGGATTCTCAATGAGTCTCTGAATCGTCCTCTTAAGCGGCCTTGCTCCGTATACCTCATCGTATCCCCTTTCGGCAAGGGCCTCTTTTGCCCTGTCCGTGAATTCGATCTCGATTTTCCTTTCGGCTAGCCTCTTTCTCAGGTATTCGACTTGAATGCTGACTATCTTCTTTAGATGCTCCATGCTTAGGGAACGGAATATTATTATCTCGTCCACTCTATTTAGGAATTCCGGTCTAAAGTGCTCCCTTAAGACGTTCATCACCCTTTGTCTTACGACCTCTTCCTTCAGCCCAACGATGTCGGAACTCCCTAGATTCGAGGTCATTATGATAATGGTGTTTCTAAAATCAACCGTCCTCCCGTGACCGTCCGTTAGCCGGCCATCATCGAGGATCTGAAGGAGGATGTTAAAAACGTCGCTATGCGCCTTTTCGATCTCATCGAATAGAACCACGGAGTAGGGGCGTCTCCTTACTGCCTCGGTTAACTGTCCACCCTCTTCGTAGCCAACGTATCCGGGAGGAGCACCGATCAGCCTAGATACGGTGTGCTTCTCCATATACTCGCTCATATCTATCCTTACCATCGAGTTTTCGTCGTCAAACATAAACTCGGCTAGGGCCCTTGCGAGTTCAGTCTTACCCACCCCTGTGGGGCCGAGGAATATGAAGGAGCCGATCGGCCTTTTTGGGTCGGAGAGCCCGGCACGCGAACGCCTTAGGGCGTTTGAAACGGCCCTTATCGCTTCTTCCTGTCCAACGACCCTCCTTGAGAGCCTTTCCTCCATGTGAATCAGCTTTTCGATCTCGCCTTCCATGAGCCTTGAAACCGGGATCCCGGTCCATTTCGATACGATCTCCGCTATGTCCTCCGCATCGACCTCCTCCTTTAGCATCTTTTTCCCTTTTTGGGCTTCAGCGAGTTCTCTATTCAGGCTTTCGAGTTTTTTGTTAAGCTCTGGAAGCCTTCCGTAGAGGAGCTCAGAGGCCTTTGAGAGATCTCCCACTCTCTGGGCCTTTTCCGATTCCATCTTTACCCTGTCTATCTCCTCCTTTATCTGCCTTATCTCTTTAATGTACTCCTTTTCCCTCTGCCAGTGGGCTTTTAGGCTATTGGCTTCTTCTCTCAGATTGGCGATCTCCTTTTCAATCGTATTTAGCTTTTCCTGTGAGGCTTCGTCTTTTTCCTTCTTAAGGGCTTCTCTTTCGATCTCTAGTTGCATGATGCGCCGCTCGATCTCGTCTATCTCTGTGGGCAGAGAGTCTATCTCCATTCGGAGTCTTGCTGCCGCCTCGTCTATCAGGTCAACGGCCTTATCGGGGAGGAACCTTCCCGTGATATAGCGGTTTGAGAGTACGGATGCGGCGATTAGGGCTTCGTCTTTTATCTTCACCCCGTGGTGAACCTCGTATTTCTCCTTGAGTCCTCTTAGGATCGAGATCGTTTCTTCAACCGATGGTTCATCTACAAAGACCTGCTGGAACCTCCTCTCAAGAGCCGCGTCCTTTTCTATGTGTTTTCTGTACTCGTCAAGCGTTGTCGCCCCTATGCAGTGGAGTTCTCCACGTGCAAGGGCCGGTTTTAACATATTGGAGGCGTCCATCGCACCCTCTGCGGCCCCGGCTCCTACTACCGTATGGATTTCGTCTATAAAGAGGATTATCTCTCCCTGTGAATCCGTGATCTCTTTCAAAACCGCCTTAAGGCGCTCTTCAAACTGTCCACGATACTTGGCCCCTGCAACGAGCGCCCCCATATCAAGAGCTATGAGGCGCTTGTTCTTTAGCCCTTCTGGTACGTCTCCATTCACGATCCTCTGTGCGAGTCCCTCTACTATTGCGGTTTTTCCTACACCCGGCTCTCCTATGAGCACGGGGTTATTTTTCGTTCTCCTTGATAGAACCTGTATTACCCTTCTTATCTCATCGTCGCGCCCAATTACGGGATCGAGCTTTCCCTGACGGGCAAGCTCCGTAAGGTCTTTCCCGTACTGTTTTAGGGCTTGAAAGGTCTCTTCCGGTGTCTGACTGGTTATGGTCTGCCCTCCTCTTACCTCTTTTAGGACCTTTAGGATATTTTCCCTTGTTATTCCGAGCCGTTTAAACTCGCTTTTAATCCCACCTATAGCGTGCTGTGCGATTCCGAGGAGCAGGTGTTCTGTGCTTATGTACTCGTCTCCAAGGGATTTGGCCTCCTGTTCAGCCGTGTTTAACACCTGGCTCATCTCACGGCTTAGGTAGACCTGGGTCTCCGCACCCTCGACCTTTGGCAGAAATGCGAGTTCCCTTTTCGCTAGGTCTCTTACAACCTGCGGGTTCACACCGATTTTCCCTATGATCTCGCTCGGAATCCCCTCTTCATTTAGAAGCGAAAGGAGCATATGAGGTATATCAATTAGCTGGTGCTTCTCCCTCTGGGCTATGGACTGTGCCTCTCCAAGTGCCTCCTGCGCTTTAATGGTGAGTTTATCGAATTTCATATCTGTCGTCCTCCAAAGAAATCCTTTTCCCATAAGATATTGCCTCTTGGAGGAAAATCAAGGACGTGAATCTCCTGTGGTTTTAAATCCTAGACTGTGCTATTAAGGCTGTGGAGAATCCACTGCTTACTCTGGATTTCTAGGGCTCGAACCTGTGCTAAGATACGTTGTAGGGTAGGGATTTGGTTTTTGCAATTGCGAATGGTGTCTTGACAGGGGTCTTTTCTATATATTAAAATAGATAACAAATGGTAAAACCAAAAGGTTTCTTCATTATCTTCGATTCCCAAATTACCTAGTGATTTCTAAGGATTTTATATGTGGATAGGGCATTCTCACTCTTCTCCAGCTTCTAAATCCGGGTTAGTTGATTTCGCATATGGGGCAGGCTTAGTGTAAGCAGGTGCAAAACAATGGGTTTTGTTAGAAAAAGCGATGTCGGATATGAGATACGGAAAAACAAATAAGGAGAAGGGAGGAGTAATACAATGGGACTTAACAGGGAATATATAGGTAGGGAATACCCGCCGATCTTTTACGAGGTCACTGAGAGGGCCATTCGCAAGTACGCTTGGGCCATAGGGGCCCGTAACCTGACCTATTTCAACTACAATGGCGTCCTAAATCCTGAGGCACCGCCCGGTATGGCTCCTCCAAGCTTTGCCGTTGTCTATGAGTTACCTCTTTTAGAGGATATATGGACTGATGAGGGTCTCCATGGTGGTAAGGAGCAGGCGGCCCGTAATGTCCTTATGCTTGTTCATGGTGAGCAGGAGATGCGCTTCTATAAGCCCATTAGGCCTGGGGACAAGATCAAAGCGGTGGCCAGGATAAAGAGCATAGAGGATAAGGGAAGCGGGGAGCTCATAGTTTTTAATGTCATCTCCACTAATGAGGCCGGTGAGAAGGTTGTCGAATCCGATTGGGGGATCTTTATAAGGGGTATAGGAAGCGGTCAGAAACCAAAAAGCGAAGGGAAAAAGGAGCAGGTTCATCTCGGTGGAGAGAGTCCACTTGCTTTTAGAAGAATCCTAAGGGTGAGTAAAGATATAACTTATCGTTACGCCGAAGCCTCTAACGATAGAAACCCGATTCACGTTGACGAGAATGTGGCTAAGGCGGCTGGACTTAAAGGGGTAATAGTGCATGGGCTTTGCACGATGTCAATGGCGATGAGGGCCATAATAGAGTGTTACGCCGATAGTAATCCCGCCTTGCTATCAAGGATTAACGTTCGATTTTCGAGCCCCGTCTATCCGGGGGATACGCTTATTGTGGACGGTTGGGAGATGGGAAGGCGTGAAGGAAAGACCGTACTCGGCTTTGAGGTCACGAGGCGTGAAGACGATATTAAGGTTATAAAGGGCGGGATAGCCGAGGTGGACATATAGCATGAGGAATGGGATCGCGATAACATTAGAGGTTTAACTCACGCATTCGCCTCATAGAGAGGGGGATGGGTTTTTTCCTCCTGTTTGTGAAAAGCGAGTCGCTCGACCTCTGTATCCAGCCTTTCTAACAGATCTCCAAAGGTTTCCTTTCTAATTGCCGAAATTAGGGTGGCTCTATATATGTTCTTTAGCCTTTCTATCGCTTCCTGGCTGGGAGCCGAATCTATCTTGTTAAATACGATGATTCTAGGGATGGAATCATAACCCATTGTCTTAAGTATATTTTCAACGGACTCGATTCTCTCTTCCACAATCGGGTCGCTTGAGTCTGCAACGTGGACTAGAAGAGAGGACCCACCGAGTTCCTCAAGTGTCGCCCGAAATGCACTTAAAAGCTCGTTTGGCAGGTTTCTTATGAATCCGACCGTATCTGTAAGGAGTATTTCCCTTCCACTTGGAAGTATGAGTTTCCTCGTGGTGGGGTTTAGGGTTGAGAAGAGTTTGTCTTCAACAACCACGGCGCTTTTTGTGAGGGCATTAAAAAGGGTGGATTTCCCGACGTTCGTATAACCGATTAGGGTAACGGTCGGAATCCCCGTTTCCTTTCTGTACTTTCTCGTGTGTTCACGCCTCTTACTTAAGTTCTCTATTTGCTTCTCGTAGAGTTCTATTTGCTTTCTCAGTCTCCTCCTTTCCTCTTCGAGCTTTTTCTCTCCAGGTCCCCTGGTTCCAATCCCGCCCCCAAGCTGTGAGAGTTCCACCCCTCGGCCTGTAAGCCTTGGGAGCATATAGCGTAGTTGTGCGAGTTGAACCTGGATCTTTCCTTCACTTGTTTTTGCGTGTTTAGCGAATATATCTAAGATGAGCTGTGTCCTGTCCATTATCCCCAGGTTTGTCTCCTCGGATATAGCCTTTACCTGGGCTGGAGTAAGCTCGACGTCAAAGACAAGGGTTTCTGCGCCAACCTGCTTGGCCCTTAGAATCACCTCTTCGAGTTTTCCCTTACCGATTAGGTACCTTGGGTCTATTTTTTTTCTAATCTGAACGGTTTTATCGAGTACCACCTTGTCCGCTGAACGTGCAAGGGACTTTAATTCGTCCAGCGATTCCTCGGCTTCAGTTCTATAGGTGGTGGAAAATCCCACAAGGAAAACCCCCTCTTTTTCCCTCTTCCCTCCGAAATCGAAGTAGGTTTTCTCGATCTCGTTTTCTATGTCCCTTATGAATTCCTCGAAGTTTATATCGAGTCTTCCCAGATCGCCGTAAGTGATTATCCTCCACATCTCCTCTTTGGGGTTTGGAGGGAGTATATGGGCCATTTGAAACCTGCCGTGATGTCCGCCATCCCTTACTTCGAGAACCCCTATTAGATCGAGCCTTTCGTTTATAAGCGTTACAAGATCGGGGTGCGAAAGATCGGGGTTCTTAAGGTGGGTGTGTATAAGGCGATAGCCCCTTAGCCTGTATTTTGCCCCCCTATACCTCTCAAGAAGCCTGTCAAATGGTACCTCATAGGAGTCTCCTATAAATACGGCTTCGATCTTTCCTTTTCTGTCTATAAGTATGGTTATCCCTCTTTTTATCTCGTGGGATATCTGGGAAAGCGTTCTTCCAAGCTCTAATGTTATTATCTCTCTGGGTGGGATCCTTCTTCTGTAAAGCCTTGAGATGTTACGAATCTGGCTTGGTTTTAGGCCTGAGGTATTGCCATGGATATTCTCTATATTCTAAATCCCCCTCTCATGCTGGTTTTACACTAAAATTATAACCTTTTTTATCCCCGGACTCAAAGAAAGGTCTCCCCTTCTTGAGATCCAGTTCCGAGCAAGGGAGTGTAAATCCGACGAAAAACGTATTGACAATTTATCGTTTTTATTAAATAGTAGTAGTTACTCAACAAGATTAGCCCAAGGAGGAGACGGATACAATGAGGATGCTAAGACCTAGCAAAGCGGTTATTGCGATGTTCCTTATTTCTTTACTCATATTTGGAAAACCGGGAAGTACTTCTGCCAAAGATACGAATGAGCTTCCTGCCCCTCAGCTCGTTACCGATGCGTGGATGTTAATCATAGGATTTGAGGCAGACCCAGAGGCGCTTAAGGCGTTCCTTCCACCTGGACTCGAACCAAACCCAAGCCATCTGGTTGTTATGAATATGTACACCGTTCCAGATGCATCTCAAACCTCTGGCTTTGGTGCGTACACGCTTACCTATCTAACCGTGCAGTTAGCGGGCCAGGACTCATACATAATGGGTTCTTCGACTGGGGAGCCGGGTAGGTATTTTGCTTTCTACTATAACAGCTCTCCACTTATGAGGGACTTTACAAAGCGTGTTGGAATCCCCGCGGAGGAGGGGATGACAAAGCAAACGAAGGAAAACGGGAAGTTAACATCCGTACTCGAAGTAGGGGGAAAACCCTTTATTGTAGCTACTGCGGATGTCGGAGATGAACTTCAGTCCCCTGCTGGAGGCCATCTAAACTACTTCGGTTTAAAGAAAACGGAGATGAATGGGAAAGAAGTAACCCAGATTATGAAGTATCCGATTCCCTTTGTAGTTAGAACGGTCAAGACCGAAAACGCAAAGGTCGAATTTACCGGTAATATACCTAAAGATCATCCCCTCAATCGTCTTAAACCCAAGAGGGTGGTTTGGGCTTCTTACATGAAAGGTAGCTTTGTATATCCTCAGCCAGTGGTTCTTAAGGAATGGGAATCTAAGTCTAAGTGAGCGTATGGGGGCAAGGCGTTCCTTGCCCCTTAGGTTCTCTTGTGATGCCAGGGTATGTTGAAAATAGAAGATGGTATTACACTAACCTGGCTTGGACACGCTAGCTTCAAACTAATAGCGGGGGAAAGGGTTGTATACATTGACCCATGGAGGGTTAAGAAAGACGAGGCGGATTTGGTTCTAATCACCCATCCCCACTTTGACCATCTCTCTCCCGATGATGTGAGAAAGGTACAGAAGAAGGAAACTCTGGTCGTAGTGACTTTGGATTCGGCGTCAAGGTTAAAGGGGAATGTGAGGATCGTAAAACCAGGAGATAAGATTGAGATCGGCGATCTAGGGATAGAGGCCATACCTGCCTACAACATAGGGAAAAGCTACCATCCTAGGGCAAATGGCTGGGTAGGCTTCATAATCACCCTGGGTGGAAAGAGGATATATCACGCGGGGGATACGGATGCGATACCAGAGATGAAGAAGCTTAGCGTTGACATTGCACTTCTCCCGATTGGTGGAACGTATACGATGACTGCTGAGGAGGCGGCCGGGATTGCGAATGAATTTAAACCGAAAGTAGTGGTTCCGATGCACTGGGGTACCATTGTCGGTTCGGAGATGGATGCCAGGAGGTTTAAAGGTCTTTTTAAGGGGGAAACGAGTATCCTAAGGCCTGAGTGACGGTGTGGGTTTTGAATAGGGTGGGTTAGGTATCTTAGGGGTTTTTGGGATTTTTCTCTTATTTTTAAAAATCCTCTTGACAAATTAAGTTTTATGCTTTATTTTATTTTTAAAAGTTAAGCAGTGCACTTAATCTTCATCCTCCATCCTCCTTTAAGCAGGCGGGGATATTCCTTAAACGGGGTATCCCCGCTTAATTTTTATGGAATTACACACACGGTTTTGGAGATCTAAACGTTCAGATGAGTTTTGTCTTGTCTTTCAATAGATGGATGTTATAATTCTCTGGTTCAAAGATGTTGGAGTATCCATCTAACCGTTATCTAATCGTTTTGGTTCCTTCTGATATATGGATTCAAAGGCTTCACGGGGTGTAGCTCAGTTGGCTAGAGCGTTGCGTTCGGGACGCAGAGGCCGTGGGTTCGAGTCCCACCACCCCGACCAGTTTTTTCTAGTGATTACTACAGTCAGCTAGGTTGAAATTTTTTACATCCCTAGGTGTCTTTAGGGAGTTAGCCCTTGTTGTCATGCTCGCTATGCCCGGTGGCTCTAACACGGAATAGTTCGCTTTTCTCTGGTTTTCTTTTCATTTCCCTTAGGCTCTTCCATATGCTTATCGGAATCGGCAGGAAGATCATTAGGATCGTTGTAAGGTACAAGTGTAGGGACTCCATTTTGACCTCCTTCAATAGGGATTTTCCCCATCCTCTATTGATCCAAGTCAATCCTCTCCGGTAAGGAGCCGATGTTTTTGTACCTTTTAATCTATAAATCTTTGAATTTAGGAGAGTATGAAATTGCAATATATATACCATTTGTCGCTCCAATAAGCTCCAATAATTAGGGTATCTTGTTAACGGTCTTTTCCTAAATGATTGACAAAATTTGTACTTGGCGGACATTTTATGTCGCCAATCGGTCAATATGTGTTATGTCCTCTTTATTGGTCTTGTATGTATCTTGCCTTCCCAAGTGGCATTAAGCCAACCGAGGTCTCAAGTATTTGGTTCTTTACAAATCGAATCGATTATGTATATTAATAATTTAACATCTTGAGCATTTAGTCCCAGAGTTATTCTCTCTAAGATCGCTTCCAATAAATGTTTAAAGGAGGTGTTAGATGTCAGTTTTTAAGAAGCTCTCTATTATGCTCTGTATGGGGGTGTTTGTTATTGGGATTAGCGGGTGTCCGGAACAAAAGAAGGAAGGCCCCGTTGAGGGAGCCGGTGAGAAGGTGGAACAGCCGACTGAGCAGCCAGCCGAGGCCACGGGTGAGAATACAGAAGAGCACAGCGGGACGATGAAGGAAGAGGGGGAAATGGAGGATCATGGAGGGATGGAGGAACATGGCGGAACAATGGAGGAAAAGACGGAGGAACAGCCCGCTCAGTAAATGGTGTGTAGGTTAAGAATCCGCTACTTGCCTATGCCCTAGAGCCGATAATCTATGGGACTATCGGCCTAGGGCTCTTTTGTTTTTCATCCCCAAACAGCAAGGAATAAAAGAACCGTACATCTTGGTTTTCAAATAACTGGGCTCACAAACCATTAAGCCGAATCCGTTTTTCTTGACACGGATAGCCACAACCATCATACTAGTTTCGAGGAGGTGAAAGTGATGGCAGAAGCACGTGATCTAAGGGAGGATTTAGATACATTAAAAGAAGACGTGTCTAAATTACGTTCCGATATAACTGAGCTAACACAGAAACTCCTATTCATAGGTAAGAGTGAGGCCGGTGTAGCCAAGGATAAGCTGTTAGAGCAGGGTAAAAGGACAGCAGAGACTTTGGAGAAAAAGATCGAGGAGAGACCGCTAACCAGTATACTTGTGGCTTTTATATTGGGGCTTTTTCTGGGCACTCTGAGTTTACTGGTGAATCGTAAGTAGCGTTGCGCATGCTGATTAAAACGGTTATTGCGCTTCTCAGATTCTTCGAGGTTGAACCTAATGTATCACCTCTTGGGCTTATTCCGATTCGCCTGGTGGTGAGCCTTTTTCTTATGGGGATAGCCTGGCTTTTGGTGCTAGGGGGACTGGGGTTTATCATATGGGCTTTTTATCTCTATATGGCTAAGGCGTTTCTGAGTTCAACAGTGGCATCATTGGTAACCGGGCTGGTCGTTCTCTTTCTCTCAGCGGTTTTGATTCTGAGCGCAAGGCTACTCGGGGTCCGTAGATCAAGAGGTCGATCCACTACTGGACTCCTCTCTTTCTGGTTGCGACGCTATCCAACTGAGAGCGCGCTGGCCGCACTCGCAACAGGGTTTTTGGTTGCCGCTTCCCCCGATGTACGCAAGGCCTTTGTAGAGGGCATAATGCTACTCCTAAAACAGAACGCTCCCGGAAGCCAATCAACCGAGCAAACAAAGGAAACCCCGACCGAATCCTCCAGAAAGTGAAATGGGTTTTATCCATGTGGATATGGTAACCCGTATCTCTTACGGTGCCTCTGCATATCCTTTTTCTTGTGGGTTTCTATGCAAAGATCGGAACGCGGTTTCGCGCTACAGATTAAAACGAATCCCGCCTCCTCATCCTCGGGATAATAACGAAGAGCCTCGGACTGGTCTACCTTTCCTTTAAGGATCTTTGAAGCACAGGTAAGACAGAAACCCTGTAGACACATCGAGGGAAGGTCACAGCCCGCCTTATAAGCGGCATCCAGGATATACTCATCCTCACCTACTCTAAGGTGGACTGTCCCTTCCGGAGTATGGAGTTTAACGAAGTAGGTTTTCACCTACCCAATCTCCGACGCTTGGAATTACGGATTATAGAAACCGCGGTTTTTGCTGTAAGGAGCCTCGCCCGGTTCCCCGCGGCGGAAGTGGCCCGAGGGGCGAATCACACCGTCTCTCTCCTTACTAAGGAGTTCTATAAACCAGGCTTCATGTTCGATTTCTTCCTGAAGGATCCGAGAAGCCATGTCGTATGTGCGAGGGTCTTTGCCAAATGTGAGATCGCAGACCTCATTCCAGGTTCTTATCGCGCATCTCTCCGCCTCGAGTAGCACCTCCAGTATATTAGCCGCGGTGGGGTTTTGTGGTAGGTAGGCATCGGCACAGGATGCCCGGTCTGCAAACTCCCTTATGTCTTTTGGAAGGCTTCCGCCGAGCTCATAGATCCTGGGGGTTATAAGCTCGAAGTGGGCGCGGTCTTCGAGACGTGCATCCTCACAGATCTCCTTGTAATCCTCGTGTCCTGCAAGATACATACGCAGGATCGTATAGTAGTAATAGGTCGTGAACTCAGCGCCTGCCGCATCGATTAGCTTCTCGACCAATTCCTTGACATTTACCCCACGGGCTTCCAGTTGCTCAACCCCTACACGCTGGCTTACGTCTCCAGGCTTTACCTTTCCCTGCATGTGCTTTCTTGTCGTCATGATCTACTCCTCCTTATTTGATTTTATTTGTGTGCCTGATATTATATACGATTGTAAATTAATATCAAATACAAAATGTATTAGATAATAATTAATTACAAGTGAAAAGGATGGATCTGTTAATGCTAGTCAGATCTATCTTACAGAGGTAAAATAACTCGGAAGGGAATTTGCTTGGGAAAGAATAGATCTGAAAGACTCGAAAAGCTGGTTGCCTCATCACGTGAGAAGGGGCTAAAACTCACCCCCCAGCGTATGATTATTTTTAGGATACTCTCGGAGTCGGATGCACACATGACCTCCGACGAGGTATACCAGAAGGCCAGAAAGGAATACCCGATGATTTCTGCCGCAACGGTATACCGTAATATGGAGCGGATGGTTAAAGCGGGTTTGCTTTCCCATATGGGTCGGAGTGGGAGTGCGGTGAAATACGATACCAACCTTGAAGAGCACCACCATTTTGTATGTAATCGCTGTGGAAAGGTGCGAGATATTTATCTCGAAAAGATAAAATACGAGGTGGACGAAAAGAGATCCGGATTACTCAATGCCAAGATAGAGTCGCCTGAACTATACCTGCGGGGTATATGTGAGGACTGTCTGAAAGGGTCTAGGTAATATTTGGTCGGTTTCTTTAGATCCTTCCTGTACCGTTTCATCATAAATCCCATACGGTATTTATTCTCTGGAATCTGACCCGTTTGGGTGAGCTAATACGAAAGTTATACATTTGGAAGGGTGTAGTATAAAGTACTGTATGGGAAATAAGCCTTGCTTTTCTGATAGATTAGGTCTAATACTTAGATGTTGATTAGGAATCAGGAGTAACTCTAAGGGAGGTTTGGAATGAGGAGTCGTATTGTCGTTTTGACAATAGCCCTGGTGCTTTTAGGGATAAACCTAAAAGCAGTGGTTGCTCAGACGTTTTCGTTTAATATCCCATTGGGAACCCCTGTTTTAACCGGTGTAACTAGCGTGGCGGTTG
>CAZWVA010000019.1:0-339 GCA_964636885.1 uncultured Spirochaetia bacterium | reverse complement strand
ATATCTATGGCGTTCACGAGGATCTAAATCAGGTTGTTAAATTCAGCCCCACGGGAGAAGAGATCTTTAGGATAGGCGGTTCTGGCACCGGTGATGGCCAGTTCAATTCGCCTCGTAACCTAGTGGTTGACGGCACAGGAAACGTCTACGTTGCAGATAAGAGTAACCATCGTATACAGAAGTTCGATTCAAGTGGGAATTTCCTCCTCAAGTTCGGCACATCAGGAAGTGGCAACGGGCAGTTCAGTGCTCCTCGTGACGTGGCGGTTGACGGCGCCGGGAATATATACGTTACCGATAACGGTAATAATCGCATAGAGAGATTCGATTCAAACGGCG
>CAZWVA010000018.1:0-39571 GCA_964636885.1 uncultured Spirochaetia bacterium | reverse complement strand
GGCGTCAAAGGGGATCGGAGGGGCAGATCTTAGCTCGTAGCCTATGCTTTTGTCGACTATCCTCGTCTTTATTCCCTTCTCTAAGAGGCGTTTTCTCGTCTCGTTCTTTAGTAATTTCCCAAGGTCGACCTCGGAAAGCCTTATACGTCCGTATTCGTCCTTGTCGAGATCATCTAACCTCTCAAGGTCGCCCTCGTCCAACCTCTCCACGAGTCCTTCTGCTAGAATGGCGACACCGTCTTCCCTTCCCATGCTGAGTCTCTTTATAATAGCCCCCTCAAGGATGGCGATGAGTTTATCGAGAGGGATCTTCCCCTTACCGATTCCCTTGCCGAACTCCTCTGGAATTATGGTAAGAGTCGCTCCGGATGCCTTTCCTATTCCAAGGGCGAGATGCCCGGTTTTCCTCCCCATAGTGACTACGAAATACCATCTCTTTGTTGTCCTGGCGTCTTCCATAAGATACTGGACCGTTATGGTTCCTAGATGCCTTGCCGTCTCGAATCCGAATGTGGGAATGTAGTCCGGAAGCGGTAGGTCATTGTCGATCGTCTTTGGGACATGGGCCACCTTGATCTCCCTTTTTGCCTCTTCCTCGATGCGGCTTGCTATATACAGTGTGCCGTCTCCGCCTATAGTTATAAGGTATCTCACTCCCAGCTCTCTCAGGACCCTTATCGTGTTCTTCATCCTCTCAGGGCTCGTTAACGGGCTTTCCCTCGAGGTTCCTATAATAGAGCCTCCTGTGAGATGGATACGGGATGTCTCTTCAATGGTTAATCTGCGGATTTGGGTTTTATCTCCCTCGGCTATCCACTTGAATCCATCGAGGATGCCTATTACGCTCTTTCCCCGGTTTATGGCCTCTATTGTGGCGGCACTGATGACGCCGTTAATCCCCGGGGCGGGACCGCCTCCTACAAGGATGGCGAGTGTGTCGGATGGTTTTTTCTTATTCCTTAAGGCCGCCATGTTGAGTCCTCGGTAATATATTAAGATGCACGAACGAGTGATTAGATACGGGGTCAGTCATAACACGCTTAGCTATCTATAGTATCGCCTTTTCCCAAAGAACCTCGCCAGAAAAAGCCCTGCAACGAATCCCCCTACATGGGCCCAGAAAGCGACACCCCCACCTTTTGGGGTCACGGCCAGTGAAGCCACACCGCTAAAGAACTGGAGTATGAACCAGAAAAGTAAGAATAAGACGGCCGGGACCTCAACGATCTGTATAAAGAAGAACACGGGAACCAACGTAACGATCCTGGAGCCGGGAAAGAAGAGTATATAGGCTCCGAGAACACCCGAGATAGCGCCGCTTGCCCCAACCATTGGAATCGTGGAATCGATATTGGTAATAACCTGCGCAAAGGCCGCCACCAATCCGGATATGAGATAAAAGACTATATACCTGAAATGTCCCATCCTGTCCTCTACGTTGTCTCCGAATATGTAGAGATAGAGCATGTTCCCTATTAGGTGAAGCCATCCACCATGGAGGAACATAGATGTAAAAAAGGGATAAACACGATAAGAAAAAGCCATATCTGGAGAATAGATAATCGATGCAGGAATAAGCCCATACTCGTATATGAAGCGGTTAAGATCTCTGCCGAGGGAGACCTCGTAGAGAAACATCAATATGTTCACCGCGATGAGGATGGTATTAACTATGGGAAAGCTACTGGAGGGGATCTTATCTCGAAGGGGGATCATCGTTTAACCCATTATACATAATCGCCGATTTGAGTTCAAAAAGGATTAGGAGTGACATTTATGAGGGGAGGTAGTATACCATGTTAACTCAACTCGCCAATTCTTAAGGACACTTGCTATGTAGCGTTTTAGGACTTAAAATGTGAGCCGACTTCCTAGAACTCATCCGGAGAGCTTTATGTTCCAGAAACTAAGAACCGACCTTGCGAGAAAACTCAAGTTAATCAGACTCTTAATGATCAATGCGGATGGGCTTATCACCGAAAGTGGTATCTCCTATTACACGCGGAATTCAGCCCTAAATGATGGTCATGAGATTAGGGCATTAAAGGAGTTAGGGGTTGAGATCGTGGCTTTCTCTACAAAGGGATCGGAGGAGTTCTACCCGATTATAAGCCGACTGGGGATAGAGTCATTTCACCGTGCCGTCTCTCAAAAATCGGTTCTTTATTACAGGCTTAAAGTAAAGCACTCTATCTCGGACGATGAGATCGCTTTTATAGGTGGTGACTTCTCTGATCTCAGCATTATTGAGAGGGTAAGCTTCCCTGTGGCCACGGCGGACGCACCACTTGAGGTTAGGTCTAGATCCTATTATGTCACCTATGGGGTTGGAGAGGAGGCTGTAAGAGAAGTGGCAAAACTCATATTAAGGGCGAAGAACCACTCTAACGGGCTATCCGAGTGAGTATTGTACGGATACCGGATTGAGCGATTAGATATGGGGTATCCACTATGATAAAATAAAACCCGTGGATGAAGTAGTTCTCACCAGATGCATTAAGGAAAAGGCGCTTGAAATAGGATTTGATCTAGTGGGTGTGTCTCCAGTCGGTCCATTCCCGGAGAACCAGTTCTATAAAGAGTGGCTGGCAAGGGGGTTTGCTGGCGAGATGAGGTATATGGAGAGGGAACCGGAAAGGAGAGAAGATATTAAGAACATACTCCCGGAGGCTAGGTCCGTTATATCCTGCGGCCTTAACTACAACACCCCTTATCCGTATTCGACCGAAGAGAGGGATAAAACGAGGGGCTGGATCTCCCGATACGCATGGGGTGACGATTACCATGAGGTTATGAAAAACAGGCTCACCCTTCTCCTTGGGTTTATCAGGGAGGCCTCTTCTCCATACGTAAAAGCCAGGGTATACGTGGATACCGGTCCCGTTCTTGACAGGGTTTATGGGAGGTACGCGGGGATAGGATGGTTTGGCAAAAACACGTGCCTTATAAATCAAGGTATAGGCTCCTGGATCTTTATAGGGGAGATAATAACGGATCTTGAGCTTGACTATGATAGCCCCG
Organism: uncultured Spirochaetia bacterium; assembly: GCA_964636885.1. Lineage (GTDB taxonomy): Bacteria > Desulfobacterota_D > UBA1144 > Nemesobacterales > CSP1-2 > CAZWVA01. The sequence continues at coordinate 36,550 of CAZWVA010000018.1, read as the reverse complement.
TTCCGGATAGGTGTGGCACGTGCACGAAGTGTATAGATGCCTGCCCCACGGGCGCCCTTCTCGAGCCCTATCTTCTCGATTCGAGGCTCTGCATCTCGTATCTTACCATAGAGCTTAGGGGAGGGATCCCACCAGGGCTTAGGGAAAAGGTCGGAAATAACATATATGGATGCGATATATGTCAGGATGTTTGTCCATGGAATAGAAGGGCACGGGTTACAGATGAGCCTTCGTTTCAGCCGAGGGAGGGCCTGTATAACCCTGACCTGTCTTTTCTTTCAGAGCTATCCGAGGAGGATTTTAGAAACGTATTTAAGGGAAGCCCCGTAAGAAGGACAAAAAGAGGGGGATTTCTTAGAAACGTTCTCGTTGCTATGGGAAATTCGGGGAGAAGGGAATTTGCCCCCTATATAAAAAGGAATCTGGAGGATAAAGAGCCTATTGTTAGGGCCCATGCCGCATGGGCTCTATGGAGGATTGAGGGGAAGGATTCCTATGAAACCCTGTTAAACCACCTCTCTAAGGAATCCGATCCCATGGTGAGAGAGGAAATAGCCTCTATAATAGCGGATGTTCAGTCAGGGATTAACAGAACTGGCAGTGGGAATAAGCTGGATGCGAGATACACGATGCGAGATGCAGAATAAAAGAGTTCATGTATCATGAACCGTCCATCTTGCATTAAGCGGATGGGTATCCATTAGAGGAAACGGGGTATAGATGTCTGAGCGGTTTGAAGATGTGCTCAGGGTAAATGAGACATTCTATATCGCCCTTGAAAGTGGGGACTTGGAACTCATGGAAAGGGTTTGGGTTAGGGATTCACGGGCAAAGTGCGTTCATCCGGGCTGGCCTATTCTCCTCGGTTGGGAGGCCATAAGACAAAGCTGGAAAACCATATTCGATTCTGGAGGCCCTGCAAAGATCCAGATTTCAAACGTTAATGTGGAGGTATCAGGTGACATGGCATGGATTACGTGTATCGAGCACATAACCCATATAGTGAAAGACCGGGTTCATAAGGGGCTTGCCCAGGCGACCAATATATTCGAGCGTCACGGTTCCCACTGGCTTATGATCCATCATCACGCCTCGCCAGTACCTATGACTGGGGGAAATATGACCGAAGAGAGGTTGCAGTGAATGTTTGGAAGGAAGGTTTGGGAGGTTTTTTCTCTGATCGACAAACTTCTGATTGGCGGTACGCTCCGTCCTGTAAGTGGATATACCGAAGGGGCTTGCAACTCTTATAGATTTTCCTGGGAGTTTGGTTTTCTTCATCTACTTATGAACTTCTTTCCTATGCCCTATAGCCTGAATTACAATAACATCTGTCTCTATTGTGTATACAACTCTCCAAAATCACCTATCCTAAATTTAAAAGTTCCAGCCAGCTCTCCTGATAGGGGTTCTGGAGTTATATTATTAAAGTGCCGAGAAAAACCAGGAGATTTTATTCAGGATGCGTTTTTATCGGTTTATCAAGCCTTTCTAAGTCTTTTTATTGCGTCTTTTGTCCATTCGACCTTAACTAAATCTCTTTAATACCTCTTGGTGTGGAATCCGTTCGGATGGTTTTCTTAGCCTTTGCTCTAACTCCTTCCTGAATTCATCTTTCAATTCTAGACCTGAATCAGGGTCGCCTAGGATTTCAAGAAGTTCTTGTTCTATAAAATGTTCAAGGTCATCAACCGACATATCCTTAATCTTAACCTTGTCCATGCACACATCCATTAGCCCCTATTATATTCCTTTAGAATCTGATTGACAATCCTTCTTGCTATTTCGAATGCGGCCACAATCTTATGATCTTTACGTCCCCAAGCCCTTTAATCTCAAGGGATTTCTCAAACGGCTGGTTTGCCATGCCTTTAGATGAGCCAAATCTATCAAGGATCTCTTTAGCAATCTCTTCGAAGTTTCACCAAGTACTCAAGATCGGAGTAGTAAAGGGAACAAAACGCACCGGGTTCCCATGCACTGCTTGTCCCTCAGGGTTTTTATGAGTAGTATATAATTCCCGATTTTTCCATATGACTTTCTAGATAAAAGAATGAGGAAATGTCGGTTATGGTATCCTGGAGAGAAAGGTCTCTAGATCTCGGTCTACTGTGGATGAGGGTGCTAATGGGTTTGGGGATCGCTTTCCTTCACGGTTATGGGAAGGTATTCGGTGGGCGTATGGAGGGGTTTTCTGAGGGGGTGGCAAAGATGGGTTTCCCCATACCCCATTTCTTTGCCTGGGCATCCGCTCTATCTGAGTTTCTGGGCGGGATCCTTATAGTTCTTGGGTTGGGAACAAGGGTTGCCGCCTTCGTGCTCTTTATTAACATGAGCGTTGCGGCATTTATCAGACACTCGAATGACCCATTTAGTGTAAAGGAGCTTGCATTACTCTACTGGGTGTTTTCAGTGGCAATCGTCCTTATGGGTCCCGGCTCCCTGTCATTAGACCGCTATATCTCTCGGTGTTTCAGAGATAAGGTGAGATCGGCCTGATTTTCCACCCTCTTTGCCCTTGTGTGGTAGTGATAGGAGAGAAAAGCCCATTAAAGCCACGGTGTGGTTCATACGTTTCCGTTGTGTTATAAGTACATCCAGATTTGATATAATATCGGTTAAGAGGCCTACTATTTGAATGAAGACAAGATCGCTTCTCGTCTGGATCGTTGCTCTTATTACACTGGGGAGCGGTTTACTAAACCTCTTTTCGTTGATTGGTCCAAGCCTGCCCCATCGTATGGCGCTTTTAAGGGAGGTTTTTCCGCTTGAATTTCTTCACCTTTCCCGGTTTCTTACCCTGCTTATAGGTTTTGCGCTCGTTATATCCTCTGTCAACATCTACAAACGGAAAAAAAGGGCCTTTCAGGTCGTGTTTCTCCTGTCGTGCTTATCTATTCTTTTCCACCTTACAAAGGGGTTAGACTATGAAGAGGCCCTTTTGTCTTTACTATTAATAGTGGTCTTGCTTCTTACCCGAAAGGGCTTTACCGTAAAGAGCGGCACCCCAGACCTGCGCTCAGGGGTGGTTCGTTTTCTAATAGCCATAATCGTGGCTTTTAGCTACGGGGTAGCGGGGTTCTGGTTTCTAGACCAGAAAGAATTTGGAATCAACTTTAACATCGGCGATTCCATTCATAGGACTCTCCTGTTTTTTTCCCTTGTGGGTGATCCACAGCTTGTTCCTCGAACTCGTTATGCCCGTTGGTTCATGGACTCGCTTTATCTACTGACGATAACCGCCATCTGTTATGCCCTATTTGCCCTATTTCGACCGGCTATCTATAGGTTCAGCACGCTTCCTAGGGAGCGCGCCCTGGCAAAGGAGATAGTGGCTAAGTACGGACGCTCTTCTCTCGATTACTTTAAGCTCTGGCCTGACAAATCGTACTTCTTCTCACACTCTCAAAGCTCTTTTCTCGCCTACCGTGTCGGGGCGAATTTTGCAGTGGTATTGGCGGACCCCGTGGGGCCTGAAGACGAGATCGAAGGGACGATTCGCGGCTTTATGGGGTTTTGCAAGGAAAACGATTGGGGGCTCGCCTTCCATCAGGTACTACCGGATTTTCTACACATATACACACAACTGGGGTTTAGAAGGCTCAAGATCGGAGACGAGGCCATTGTTGATCTAACGACCTTCACCCTTGAGGGGGGCGCCGGGAAGGAGTTTCGTCACATTATAAGTAAGCTCGAAAAGTCCGGCGTTCATACGATCCGGTACGAGCCGCCGATCCCCGATAATGTTCTCTTACAGGTAAAAGAGGTTTCTAATGAGTGGTTGCGGATCCCTGGCCGCAGGGAGCGCCGATTTACCCTGGGTATGTTTGAACCCAGCTACGTTCGGTCTACACCCCTTTTTACGGCTGTAGACAAGGATGGAAGGGTTCTGGCCTTTGTGAATATTGTCCCTTCCTATCGCAAGGGGGAAGCCACTATAGACCTCATGAGGCGACGTATAGAGGTCCCAAATGGGATTATGGATTATCTCTTAATAAAGCTTTTTCTATACAACAAGGAGAAGGGATACCAAAGGTTTAGTCTTGGTATGGCTCCCATGTCCGGTTTTCAGGAAAACGAGGAGGCCTCGCTTGAAGAGAAAGCCATTCACTACTTCTTTCAGCATTTGAACTTCCTTTTTAGCTTCACAGGGTTACGTCAATACAAGGCAAAATTCGCAAGCTTCTGGGAGCCGCGCTATACGGTCTATAGAAACCCTCTCGACTTGCCGAGACTCGCGATTGCTATAGGCAAAGTCTCCGAGTTAAAAGAGTAGAGGGGGTGAAATTGGGGCCGTCCTCTGGGCGGCGATAAAAACCGCTTTCCCCCTACTTTTTTATGGGAGCTGTAATGGATCGAAGAAACTCGCCATTTAATCCAGTTCGTATTGCGACGACCAATCGTGTTCCTCAGTTAATCAAACAGGCTCTTGGATATCTCTTTGCTTTGGTTTGTCTTATCTGGGTTTTCCATGACTTTCGTTTTGGCGAACTCATGCAAACCATAACTAAAGTGCGTTGGGAATGGGTAGGGCTTGCCGTTACTTTCGACATCCTGAGTTATATAAGCCAGGGTATACGCTGGAGGCTTCTCCTTAAAACCAGAGGCGACATCTCTACGCTTAGGGCTACACAGGCGATCTATGCGGCGTTATTTACCAACGAGATGCTCCCCCTGCGTATAGGAGAATTGGTCCGAGCGTATCTCGTTTCCCGTTGGCTTTCTTGCGAGTTTGTTTCCGTCATTCCGTCCATGGCCGTTGAACGCCTGTTTGACAGTGTCTGGCTGGCCTTGGCTGTAGGACTTGTGGCTTTTTTGGTTCCGCTTCCCAAGGACCTTCTTGAATCTGAGGAGGTCTTGGGTACAATCGTACTGATTGGAGTCGGACTCCTTCTTTACCTCGTCTTGCGTGAGGAGAAAACCGTTTCTGATAAACATTCAGGCGGTGCCACAGCATGGAAACCCATTGGCTTTCTAAAGTCGTTCATTAACCGTCTGGCCTTTGAGTTAAAGGGGATTGGCTTTTCTCGGTTCTTTTACACGTCCTTTGTCGCCTCCTTTTTTGTACTTTTCTTTCAAGTGCTCTCTTTTTGGCTGGTTATGGTGGCCTATGACCTAAATCTCCCATTTTTGACAGGCGCTGTGGTTTTTCTCATTGTACACCTTGGAACCGCGATTCCTAATGCTCCTGCCAACGTTGGGACTTATCAGTTCTTCTGCGTCTTGGGTCTTTCTCTATTTGGTGTTGAAAAAACACCCGCCACTGCTTTCTCCGTTGTGGTTTTCGTTATTTTAACCGTTCCCTTGTGGGCAATAGGTTTTTTTGCTTTAAGCCGTACTGGCATGTCACTAAGCACGGTTCGAAACGAAATCAATAGATTACTACAGACAGTAAGGACGGGGAGAAAGTAGGGGATACCGGATGATAAAAGCGATTTTTCACCTGGTTTAGGGACTGTTAACGATGAGAGGGAACAAACCCTCAACCAGCTGCTATTAGTAGAGATGGATGGTTTGAGGGGAGATTTGAAGAAACTCTGGACAAAGTATTGCTCGGTGGTAGCGTGGCTAACTCCCGCCTCCGACCCGGTACACAAGATAACCATTATTCCTCACGGTCTGGCACTGGGAGTTACTGAACAGTTTCCTGGAGAAAATCTTCACAATTACAGTCGCACGTACCTAATGGCTCGCTTGGCGGTAATGCTAGGTGGACGCACTGTGAGGAGATTGTTTTTGGAGATGTGACTACAAGCGCAGAAAATGATCTGGTTGAAGCTACTTGTCTTGCCCGTTGCATGGTCACTCGCTGGGGAATGAGTAACTTAGGCTCAGCTTTCAGGACCGATGAAGAACAACCCTTTCTTGGCTATGAAATCGTCCGGGGACGGGATTCCAGTGAGGCCACTGCCGCCCGAATCGATCAGGAAGTTTATCGAATGATCGAGGAACGCCATGAGTTTGTCCACAAGCTGTTGACGAATGCACGCGAGAGATTGTCTCTTTTGGCTGAGACTTTGTTAAAGGAGGAGACCATTGATCAAGAGGAATTAATACGCATTCTTGGACCTCGTCCTGAATCAAATGGGGAAAGCCAATAAGGAGATAAACGCATTAGATAAGCGTTTTCTTTCCAAATGATACAGGTATTATTTTATGATTGAGGTAAAAACGATGCGATTTTCAAGTCTCCACTTTTTTCCTCTTGCGCTTCCTTTTATCATTGCTTTCTTCTTTCTCATTGTCTTTTTGATTACTTTGATTGAGATTGGCATTCTCCGGTACGCCTACGAAAAGATGGGAATCAACCGTCGGTACATATTTATCCTGCTATTCCTATCACTCCTTGGTAGCTATGTGAATATCCCAGTTGCAGAGTTGCCAGCGGAGAGGGTGCTCTCTCGTCAAGAGGTTACCTTTTTCGGCATGAGGTATATTATTCCAATGGTCCAAGAGTGGCCACGAACTGTTATTGCGGTAAATGTTGGAGGAGCCGTTATCCCAGTGATTCTCTCACTTTACCTTATGGTGAAGAACAGAATTTATAGTAGAGGCCTTCTAGGCATAGTCGTTGTGTCTATAATTGTGCACTGGGTAGCTAGACCTGTTCCAGGAGTGGGAATTGCCGTACCGATTTTCATTCCACCATTAGTGGCTGCCGGTATAGCACTTTTACTTTCTCGGCACTCGGCTCCCTCGCTTGCCTACATTGCCGGGAGCTTGGGGACCCTGATCGGAGCGGATCTCTTGAATCTTAACGCGATCCAAGGACTCGGAGCTCCGATTGCCTCAGTTGGTGGGGCTGGGACTTTTGATGGGATTTTCTTGACAGGTGTACTAGCGGTTCTACTTGCGTAGTAGTTCCATGGTCTTACCAACTATCTTAAAGGCATCTTCGAGCTCGGAAAAGTTCGGTATATGAGCATCCCTTAGTATCCGTACCCCGCTCTTCACGCTTTCTCCTCCAAGCATACAGCCGACTATCATTTTGTGAGTGTTTTTCGAGAATCTGACTATCTCTTTGGCGAGATGATTAGGGTCAAGCACGGCTGTAGGAACGGAGACAATGAATGCGATATCCCATTTATCCTGATTCTTCGTCATTATGTTAAAGACATGAGCATATCTATCGGCTCCGGCATCACCAATCAGGTCCATAGGGTTTTCGTGACTCCAGTCCTCAGGCAGGAAAGAATCTAATTCACCCAATATTTCTTTAGAAAGCTCAATCAGATCGATTCCGTATCCCTCAGCATAGTCAGATGAGAGCACGGCAAAGCCTCCGGCATTACTTATAACAACGGCTCTATTCCCTTTTGGATAACCCTCAGATGCAAGGAGCTCGGCGGTTTGAAAGGCTTCTTTAAGAGAGTGAGCGGAAATAATTCCCGACTGTTTGAATGCGGCCATGTACACTTCGTAGCTTCCAGCAAGAGAGCCGGTATGAGATGATGCTGCTTTTTGACCTTTTTCTGAAGAGCCCGATTTTACAGCCACAATGGGCTTTTTTTCTGATATTTCTCTTACGACTTTTATAAACTCTTTTCCGTTTTTTATCTCTTCGATGTAGAGTATTATTGCTTTCGTTTCTTTGTGTTTCTCCGCGAACTTCAGGAAATCCACAAAACCGAGGTCTGCCTGATTGCCAACACTTATTACAGCAGAGAATCCCACTTCTTCTGGTATACTCCAGTCAACCACCGTTGTGATTATCGCCCCACTTTGTGAGATAAACGCAATGTGGCCGGGTTTAGGAGATCATAGGATCAAATGTCGCATTTATCCCCTTATGTGGCAGCATAATTCCAAGGCAATTTGGCCCCACTATTCTTAAGCTGTATTTTTGGGCAATCCCTATCATCTTATCTTCTAATGTTTTCCCTTTCTCCCCTGTTTCTCTAAATCCAGCAGATATAACAACGGCCAGTTTTATATCCTTTTTGCCAGCCTCATCAATAATGTCTGGAACGATTTCTGCAGGGACTGTTACGACTAAGAGATCGACTTTATCCGGAATAGAAGTGAGCGAAGGGTATACCGTGAGTCCCAATATTTCCTTTCTATTTGGATTTACCGGATATACCTTACCAGAAAAAGAGAGGAGGTTTCTTAGGACCGCATAACCGATTTTATTGGGATTAGAAGATGCCCCGACAACGGCAATGGACTCCGGATAGAAGGTAATTTCTGGGAAGAACTCTCTATGTGCTTTTTCTTCATAACTATATCTGGGTTCGTCACTTACAATAAGCCTTGCATCAACTGCACACGCTCCCTTTTCATACAATATCAGCGGATTAATATCAAATTCTATCAAATGCGGATTTTCATAAAAGAGCCTCGATATTGATTCTATGATTTCAGCTAATCCTTCTTCATCCTTGGGTGGCTCATCTCTATATCCTTTTATCAAACTATAGGCTTTTATTTCTCTTATCATCTTTCTGATCTCATCTGTATCTATCGGAAGCACTCTTAGGGTAATGTCTTTTAAAAGCTCGACTAACTTTCCACCGAGCCCAAAGGTAATAAACTTTCCAAAAGATGGATCGCTTTTTCCCCCTATTATCAGCTCGAGGCCCGAAGGCATTTGCTTTTCAACTATTATGCCCTTTATTTCCGCTTCAGGATGTCTTGTCTTTACTCTGCTGATTATCTTCTCGAAAGATTCTATAGCTTCACGCTCATTTTTGACATCTGTTACTACTCCTCCAACATCGCTTTTATGGATTATCTCTGGGGATACTATCTTCATCACCACTGGAAGCCCTATTTCGTTGACAGCTCTTACGACGCCGTTTTTACACTCTACGATCCTGTGCTCGGGAACGGGAATACCGTATTTGCTCAGTAAATCGTATCCTTCTGCTTCGCTTAACATTCTTTTCGGCATAGCTTCACCTCTCTGAGTACTTTCTTATCCACTTGGCAATCTTCGGCCAATTTTCCCTAAGAGGTTTTGAGCCCATAAAGAGGCCAATATGTCCACCAGCTGCTATGTCCTTTACAATCCTGCTCTTAGCGGTTCCCAGACGTTTTTCGGCATTAAAAACCTGTTCCTTGGGAGTTATATCATCCTTCTCTCCGGCCAAGAGATAAACAGGACATTTTATATCTCTTAAATCTAGTCTCTTCCCTAGTCCAACGAACTTCCCTCTGAATAACCTGTTTTCTTTGAATAGTTCCTTTACTACCTGCAGATACCACCTCCCGGGAAGGTCAATTGTATATTCATACCACTTCTCGAATGTCTCGAATCTTTTAACGTACTTGGGATCATCTATGTGCTCGTATAGGTCTACGAATTTTTCAATATATTGCTTTTCCGGATGCATGTTTTTAAAACCCTCTAGCATGAATTCACCTTTTAAAACTCCTCCTCCCATCGCAACGAGTTCTTCATAAAATTCCATCGGGAAAGTATGTGCATACTTTTTTATATCTCCCTTTCCAGCATCTGTATCTATTGGCGCTCCGGCAAGGACGAGCGTATTTACCTTCCTGGGAAATCTAGCGGCATACATTGTAGCCAGCCAACCGCCCTGACAGAGACCTGCCAGATTTACAACCCCTCCCAGGTCGTCCACACAGGTATTTAATTCACGTAGATACATATCGATATCGTAATCCTTCATGGCCTGGGTCGCGCTTTTCCATTCTGTCGTGCACAATCTCTTTATCCCGTTTTCAAGCAGCGTTTCAACGAGGCTCTGTCCTTTATGAAAATCGGCTATAATCGACGTGTGTCCGGAGTAAGGTGGAATAATTAATGTATATATGCCTTTATTAGCCGTAGAAAAGTCCCTGAGATTCATGGTATGCAGGTCTAATATTACTTCATTCTTCGTTGCCCACCCCGGTTTTGGTCTTTCGATTTGTGTCTTCTCGACCTCTTTTAAGAACTTCATATTTTCTCTCAGAATCTCTATTCCTGCTTCTTCTAAGCCGAGAAAAAATGCGAATGGCCAGAGAAACGGGACACCAACTTCGGGGTAATTAAAAAGCTTGTGGTTTTTATCCGTCATATCTTCCTCCTAAAAATAGGTTCATCCCGTTTTTACACGACATATCACTTTACCCCAGCCAGGGACGGAAGAACAACACCAATGAAGTCCTGAAGGAGGTGCATAATAATAGGAGCAACCAGGCTCTGTCGCCATAGGTAGACAATAGCCAAGACTAACCCCATAACACCTACAGTTATCGCCCCAGCGGACCCTTCGTAGCCGTGTCCCAGAGAAAAGATCGCTGACGAGAGTACCGCTGCCGCAACCGGGCTTCCGATGATAGCCTTAAAACGCAGTATGAGATATCCACGAAATATAGTCTCTTCTGTAAAGGCGACAACCAAGACCAAGATAAAGGCTAATAGGGACTCTCCTACGCCTTTACTGGACAGGAACGATGGCAATGGCGTCAATGGTGCAGAGAATCCCACCGACCGTAAGGCGGTTTCTAGTAAACCCGCGCCGATTAATAGGGGGATAAAAAGCACAATGCCAATTGCGACATCTTTCCTCACGTTTTTAAATGTCCACCCAATCAAATCGACAGACTCGCCGTTGCGCCAGATAAAAAAGAGGATCAGGCCAACTAGGGAAAGGTCTCGTAAAATAGTTGCAAATGCCACTAGCACGAAGCCCAAGTTTCCTTGCTTAACTGCGAAAAGGGAAAAAGCCATGGACGACACGATGAGGAAAAGAAAAACAGAGGTCTCGACAAGTTGTTCCGTCCATATTTTGATTCCTCTGTTAACCTTATCGCTATTTAAGTTATTTATCATGGATAAATACACTATCCTTCAAGAGTGATTTCCAACTTTCACAAGCCAAGTTTTCTGAATACGTAATACTTGGGGAGATCAACGCTCAATGTGAAAAGTGCTGAGAATACCAAGATAAAAAGGACCTGATGAAACGCAATAGGCGGAATGATGAGACCGTAGACCCCTAGAAGCATAAATCCACATATTGTAGCTATGCTGACGATAAGCAATTCCTTGCCAGGCCAAGAGGACCACCAGCGCCTTCTTTCCCTGACTATATATACCCGGAACTGACTGGTAAATACGAGCATTAGCATCACAAGACTCTGGAGTTCCGCTAACCCTAAGTGGAAGTAATCAATACCTATTAGAACAGCGATCGCACCCTCCGCGACCATTAGCAGACCTAGAGCAAGCGATGCCAAAGTAATATTCTTAACATTCCACAGGTTCGGGCTACTGGTATGTTTTACGTTATCAGTTGCTAAGGACATTGTCACAAAGTCATTTGCAAATACAAGCAGCACCATGCCTAAGGTGGAAAGAAGGATTTCATGTAGCCAGAAAAATCCCAAGACCAGCAGACCGACAAACTGTATTGTTTTAGTGACCTTGTTTATAACCCATGTAAGCATCCGCTGGTAGATCTGCCTGCTTGTCTTTATCGCATCGATTATTTCTCCTGTGCCCGGCTCAGTCAATACTATGCTCGCAGAGGCCTTTGCCACATCCGTTGAATTACTCACAGCTATGCCCACTTCCGCCTGTTTGAGTGCAGCCGAATCATTGACCCCATCCCCAGTCATCCCCACGGTAAGTCCCTTGAATTGCAGGAGTTTCACGATCTTGTACTTATCTTCCGGATATATTTCAGCAAATCCATCATGTTCCTCGATCATTCTTACCTGTTCTGCCTTGTTTAAGTCTCTGAGTTCCGCCATTCGGATGATTTTACTACCAATCGATACTTGACGGGCTATTTCCTTGGCTATAGCGATATTATCACCTGTGAGCATTTTTACCTTTACCCCGAGTTTTTTTAGTTCTTCTATCATACTCTTTGAGTCTGGACGCGGCGGATCGGCTAACGACAACAGTCCTACTAATCGGAGGTCGTTCATATCGTTACCGTCTGATCTGGCAACCGCTAGTGTTCTATATCCTTCCCGGGATAGTTCTTGTACCTTTCCGTCCGCTTCAGTTCGAGTTTCTTCATCTATCCCGCTACACATAGAGATTATTATTTGTGGTGCACCCTTAACCACTTTGAAACGTACCCCTTCATGCTCGATAATCGCCTCTGACCTCTTAATCGCCGGATCAAAAGGTGTGAACGAGACCTGTTTATATAAGCTGGGGTCTCTGCCAATTGCTCTAGCGTATTCGATCACCGTGAGGTCTATTACATCTTTGCTTCCTTCTTTAGATGCCAGACCCGCTATCATGGCCACGTCCTCTTTCCTAAATCCAGAAAAAGGTATGGAATCGATAACCGAGAGCCTATTCTGGGTTATGGTACCTGTCTTATCTAAGCAGAGTACCTCCATCGAAGCGGCGTCCTCAATCGAGTTAAGCTTTGTTACTAACACTCCCTTCCTAGAAAGCTCTATCGCCCCAGTAGCTAAAACCACGGCGAAAACGGCTGGTAGGGCAACAGGGACGGCTCCCATGAGAAAAATTAGGGCAAAGGTCAGTATTGATAAGATGTTTGTGTGCATTAGTAAGGCGTCTATTACCACCAATGCTAATGCTCCTACTCCCACGTACATCATATACTTAACCACGGCCATCATTATTTGTTCTTGATGGGATGTGGGCTTAGCTAAGCTGACTAATTCTACAGTCTTTCCGAAGAACGTATTTATTCCTGTGTTAAGTACGACGCATCTAGCCTCTCCCCGCTTCACTATAGAGCCTGAGTAAACGATTCCGGATTTATGCAAACTTACTGAGAGAGATTCGCCAGTCAAAGACGACTGATCAACAGAAACTTCATCATCACTCACTATCTTGGCATCAGCGGGCACAAGATCGCCAAGACCAATAGTAATGATATCGCCCGGCACTATATCCCTGGCATTTTTTATTATCCATTCTCCATCCCTTAGTACCTTCGCTTTGACAGGTAAACGTTTCTTCAGCACCTCTAGTGCTTTCTGCGAACTGCGTGTATGCCAAGAGCCAATGACGGCGTTTATCGTAAGCAGCGTAAAAATTATTATTAGCTCGAGATAATGGCCCAAGGTGTATGAAAGAACCATCGCCAATTCTAAAAGCCAGGGAATAGGGCCCCAGTAACGCGACAAAAAATCGATAGTTGGGTTCTTTTTCTTCTCAACCACCTCATTGCGTCCGAATTCCTCAATCCGCTTATCGGCTTCAGATTGGGTAAGACCGTTTATTGACGACTCTAATATACTAACTGCCTCTTCAACGGAGACTTCCTTATACTCCGACGTGTCTTTCAGTTTCATATGAACTTCACTCTCAATCTCAATACAATATAGGTTCTAGAATCTCTTCCAAGTTGCGGTAATCAACCCTGGATGATTCCAAAACGTTTCTCATGTCTTTTTATCCAATTTTTATACCTACGTATAAGGTGTTCTCCCCTCTTTTCACAAGAAAAATCGTTGACCTCCCTTTCTCTAACCTCTCCATCGCACTCTTATAGTCATTTATATTTCTAACGGTTTTTCTGTTTATTTCTAGAATCACATCCCCTTGTTGAAAACCGGCCTGATCGGCAATGCTCCCTGGAATAACATCTGTAATTACAACACCTTTTTCTTCACTTAGATTAAAGCGTCCTGCAATCTGTGGGTTTATCTCCTCTACGCTAAGTCCTAGTCTCTCTTCTGTCTCCTTTCCAGTCTCCTCCATTTTCCCAACTGTCTCCTCAGAGAGTTCTCCAACAACTACTGTAATCTCTTTTTCCTTTCCTTCCCTTATCACTTCTAGTTTCAACTGCGTATGAGGTGGAGTCATTGCAATTGTGCTTGTAAGTTCGGAGATGTTTTCAATTCTATGTCCATTAAGCCCTACTATTACATCCCCTCTTCTTATTCCAGCTTTTTCCGCTGGTCCGCCCGCTGTTACATCCGCAACTAACGCACCCCTCGGTTCCTTTAGATTCATTCCCTCTGCGATCTCCGGTGTTATCTGTTGAACTAGTACTCCCAGCCATCCACGAACCACTTTTCCTCTCGTTTTTAGTTGCTCCACCACATTCTTTGCCATATCGATTGGAATAGCAAACCCTATCCCCTGTCCTCCTGCAACTATAGCGGTATTTACACCTACAACCTCACCTTCGAGATTAAAAAGTGGGCCACCGCTATTTCCAGGGTTTATTGGCGCATCCGTCTGAATGAAGTCATCGTAATTACCTAACCCAAGAACCCTTCCCTTTGCACTGACTATTCCTGCAGTAACCGTGTGACCGAGTCCAAAAGGGTTCCCTATGGCTATAACCCAATCCCCGATCCGGAGTTTATTAGAGTCTCCAAACCTCACAGCCGGAAGTTTCTCTTTGGGGTTGATCTTAAGAAGCGCAAGGTCGGTCTTAGGGTCTCTTCCTATAATCTCGGCTTCATATCTTTCACCGCCTGCGAGTGTAACCTGAATGTCCTTTGCTCTATCAATAACATGGTTGTTTGTAACGATATATCCATCTTCGCTAATAACGAAACCAGAACCCAGTCCATGTTGCCTAAACTCTTGCTGAGGGACTTCTCCAAAGAATCCTTTAAAAAACTCTTCGAATGGGTTTTTTTCACTGAATGGCGATGGGAAACTAAAGCCCTTTGTTTGTACCACACTCGTCGTGCTAATGTTCACGACAGAGGGCTTTAGTTTTTCCACAAGCCCTGCAAACGATGGGAGTTCTTCCATCCTGCCTGTTTGTAGCTTGTCATTGCTGCTTTCATTTCCAGCTTCCACTCGTACCTTCTCGACAGACATGAAAGCCATCGAGAGGACTATAGGAATCAGGCTCATCCCGAGAACTAGAGAAATTAAGAGTAACGATGATAAAAGCCTTTTCATTTTTTTTACACCTCCCTCAAAACTAAACCTTCGCATATTACAAATCCTTAACCTAGATAACTCGTATCTCAATACCCGGGATGGAGAGCGCCTCTCCATCCCAAGGTTCACCTGACAGGAATCCTTATGCCTGTCTATGTGTTAGACTGGTGCGGCTTTTCGCTGACTTTTTACCTGTTTTCTTAATCGAAGCCACCCAGCCATTTACGTCCTTTACTACAACCCTGTCGCCTATATACACCCCTTTTAGCTTGTCACTGGTTGCTGCGACTCTAAAGATTTGACCGTTGGATTCTCTTAGGCTGAGAAGACCGTTATCGATAGCCGTTACCTTGCCCGATATCCAGCCTACTTCCTGTGAATCCATTTTTGTCGCGGCAAAACCCAAGCCAGAGGTTGCTATAAGAACCAGGAAAGCGACGAAAGCGATGGCTTTTCTCATTTTTCTCACCTCCTTATTTTGGAAAAATCAAATTTTTGAAATCCCTTGGAGTTTTTCTTGCAAGAAGAGGTTTATTTGGAAAACTCTCCTCGGGTGTTTTTATGCTCTCATCAACCGTGAGAGAACATGAATCCAAAGATAATACGCGCCAAATCGGTTTTAACTCGGATACATGGTACTCAATGTCCCGAAAATAACTTCTGGGATCATTCTGCCACTTAACGAATTTATCAAATACTACTTTCATCTTTGCCTTTACGAGTGGCGAATTAAAATCCCAGTTGAAATACCCTTCGACCGGAAAGAAGAGTTTGAGGAAAATAATCTGTTTCAAAAGTCGTTTCTCCATTGCACTCAGGCACGGATCACCAGTTCGAACCAAGCTGTATCCGCTGCCAAAGGCCCGGGCAAGCCTTCTCTTAAGCCCAAGGCTTTCTCCAGCAATTGTTGCAAAAGTGGAGAACACGTAAGCGGCTTCTTTTGTAAAGTAGTGATGTGTTGAAAGTTTATTTTCCATCTTCATTAGGTTTCTAACCAGAAGTGAGAGGTCAGATATAGACTTTTCATTTGTGTGGTTTTTAGAATCGAATTCTCCTATATCACCGCACATCTCAAGCGAAGCTCTTATATTTTCCCACTCCCTTCTCGCTATTTGAGATGGTTTTACTGTTTCCATTTTCTTTCCCTTCCTTTTTGCAGGCCCTTCCGAATTGGCTTCGATTCCTTAGAGCAGTAGCCAAATGGAGCAGACCCGCTATTTTGATTTGCGTCCGTTTCTTTAACGGATTGAAATACAAAGCCCTATGTCGATGAATTAATTAAAGGTTAGGAAAATAAAGGAGGGGATCTTAAAGGAAGCGATGCAAAAAATGTGATATTATAAGGGGAAGAATCTATCGAATTTAAAGATTCCCAGTTTGGATTAAGAGCAGAAGAGGTTAAAAACTTGAGATTGGCTATTGAGAAAAACCCAAAAAATTTTTTTAAACCCTCTACGGTGAAGTCATCTTTGTCTGTATCTAAATCATCTTTGCTAGGAATAGTATAATTCTGTTGAATTAAATTATTTAAAAAGTGTGAATGAAGGACAGAAGGGGTTAGAGTAAGTATCCAGGATTTGTGTGGAACTTTCTGAGGTAAAGAGGTTAGTCCTAAGGTCCCAATTACAGCAATTACGATTAAAACACACAGATATTTTACTACTTTCACGTTTTCGCTCCATAGACTCTAAGGATTATCTCGTTTCATAAATCTATCCCGCAAATTTAAGTGTATAAATTAATTTTAATTAAAATAATAAAGTGTTTTACTTAGATGTCAAGAGAAATTTTTTAAATTTTGTATTCACTTATGTGTAAATCTTTCCGTAATATGATTTACGGACATGAAGAATAAACCAGAAAAAATATGTATTGTGTTACCATGCATGCGACATTAATTTATATCGAACGATTTTGGTTGGAGATCCACTTTGCCGACGGTATTTATTATTGTGTATATAATCAAGGTAAGTCGATGCAAAGGGGGAGAACGTCGGTAATTGTGGGGTAATTAACATGAAACAAGAGCCGTCAGCATTTTGGAGTGTCCCGGCTTTTGAGTTACTCAGGCAGCTAGGAACAACGTCGCAGGGATTGACGAGCGGTGAAGCCGAGAAGCGTCTTAAACAGTTTGGTCCTAATCTCCTCAAGCCCAAAAAGCGGTTGGATGCCCTGACGCTGCTTGCATCTCAATTCAAAAGCCCTATTATTCTCATACTTATCTTTGCAGCGGTGTTATCGCTTTTTTTGGGTGACCCTACCGAGGCTCTCATAATACTTGTGATTGTTCTAGTGAGCGGTCTTCTCGGATTCTGGCAGGAACGAGGAGCGGTAAATGCAGTGAAGAGGCTCTTGGCCATTGTGCAAGTAAAAGCGATGGTGCTTCGCAACGCAAGCCCAATTGATGTCCCGGTCGAAGAGGTTGTACCCGGAGACGTTGTAGTTTTAAACGCCGGTGATGTCATACCAGGAGACTGTCTTATTCTGGAATCCAAAGATTTATTTGTTAATGAGGCTACCCTAACGGGTGAAACCTATCCCGTAGAAAAAACGGTTGGGATATTGCAAGCAGAAACACCCCTTAGTCAGCGGACAAATAGTCTCTTTATGGGAACGCATGTGATTAGCGGAACCGCAAAGGCGGTTGTTGTACATACTGGTACTGATACCGAATTCGGAAAGGTCGCGGAAAGATTGAGGCTGAGACCACAGGAGACGGAATTTGAACAGGGTGTAAGGCGGTTTGGTTATTTACTAATGGAAGTCACCCTCATACTCGTGATTGCCATTTTTGCCGCTAATGTCTACTTTAAACGCCCGATATTGGATTCCTTTCTTTTTTCTCTCGCGCTTGCGGTTGGGCTCACCCCCCAACTCTTGCCGGCGATTATAAGCATCAATCTCGCCCACGGTGCCAAACGTATGGCACTCGAAAATGTGATTGTAAAGCGCCTTTCGTCCATAGAAAACTTTGGCAGCATGAACGTGCTCTGCTCCGATAAAACCGGAACCCTGACCCAGGGTGTGATGAGACTGAATTCCGCTATAGACGTCGAAGGAAATGAGAGTGAAAAGGTACTTCTACTTGCCTATATCAATGCCTTCTACGAAACCGGTTTTACAAACCCGATTGACGAAGCGATCCGTACCCATTGCCGATTCGATGTGTCCGGCTACCGGAAACTAGATGAGGTGCCTTACGATTTTATTCGTAAGAGGTTGAGCATCCTCGTCTCAGGGAACAACACCAACACTATTGTGACAAAGGGTGCTCTGCCCAATGTGCTTTCTGTCTGCTCTCTGGCTGAGATCCTTGATGGAAAGGTGGTGGATTTGGATAACGTACGTGAGCGGATCCAGAATCGTTTTGAGGACTTAAGCAATAGGGGCTTTCGCACTCTTGGCGTTGCCTATCGGGATATCGGCTCTCAATCGGTCATAACCAAAGAGGATGAAACCATGATGACCTTTCTGGGTTTCGTGGTTTTCTTCGATCCACCCAAGCCTGGTGTTATTGAAACGGTAAAGAAACTAAAGGAACTAGGCGTCTCCCTTAGGATAATCACCGGGGACAACCGTCTGGTTGCGGCCAGCATAAGTGAGCAGGTTGGGTTATCGAGTCCAAGGATCGTTACCGGTTCTCAACTTCGGCATATGAGCGACGAAGCTCTCCTCAAACAGGTGGGTGAGGTGGATGTGTTTGCCGAGGTTGAACCGAATCAAAAGGAGCGAATCATACTGGCTCTAAGAAAATCGGGAAACGTCGTTGGCTATATGGGGGACGGGATCAACGATGCCTCCGCTCTCCACGCTGCGGATGTTGGTATATCGGTTGACAGTGCCGTAGATGTTGCCAAAGAGGCGGCCGACATAGTGCTTCTCAAGATGGATTTAGGTGTCCTTGTGGAGGGCGTTCGCGAGGGGAGGGTGACCTTTGCAAACACGCTTAAATACGTCTTTATGGCGACAAGCGCTAATTTCGGAAATATGTTCAGTATGGCGGGGGCCTCCCTCTTTCTCCCCTTTCTTCCACTTCTTCCCAAGCAGATTCTTCTCACCAATCTGCTTACCGATCTTCCTGAGATGACCATTGCCACGGACAGCGTGGATAGTGAACTGGTTGAAAAGCCTAGGCGTTGGGACATAAAATTCATCCGAAATTTCATGGCTACATTTGGCATCTTAAGTTCGGTTTTTGATTACCTTACCTTTGGTGTGCTTCTCTTCATCCTTCATTCTACCGTGGATCAATTCAGAACCGGCTGGTTTATGGAGTCCGTTATATCGGCCTCCGTGATTGTGCTTGTCATCCGTAGCCGAAAACCCTTCTTCAAAAGCAGGCCAGGGGGGTATCTCTTTATGGCCACTTTGATCGTTGTGGGTGGCACACTGGTTTTTCCCTTGACTCCTCTTGCCGGGGTATTCGGGTTTCAGCCACTTCCGGTTTCGTTTCTCTACGTTCTAGGGGTAATCGTTTTGCTCTATATTATTTCGGCAGAAATGACAAAGAGGGTTTTTTACAAAAGAATGAAAAGCTAGACGATATGACAAATGCCTCTGGAACCCTTTCCATTCAAAGATTGGTGATATGGGTATGGCGCTACTTATTGCCGGTTTTATTACTTATACTGGCGGTCCATATCTTACTGCCACGTAGTTATCTTTGCGTATCGTTTCATTTCATTCTGGCTTCCGACACTACTGGGTTTTATGTTTGTTCCTTATTTACAGCGTGCTAACGGTGGTGACACTAACTAAACTCGGTTTTCCTAGATGACGTTGATGATGGTTGTGGTATTCTAATCGCATTGATCGGTGCAGCAGAAGAGGTAAGCGGGTTGTTGAGGGAGCTTGGAGTCTTAAAATGCCAGGCGATTTGGCAATGTCGAGTGTCTTTACAAATACGAGTTCGAGGAAGACTAATATGAGATGGATTATCTATTTCTTTTTCGTGTTTTCTACCCTTGCGATTGGCGATCTCTATGCGACCGAAGAGTCTCTAAACTTTGGGCGCTTTGGTACCGTTACGCTCTATTACGACTCTTTGCACCCCTCTCATGTGGTTCTCTTTGTCTCGGGAGACGGTGGGTGGAACCTGGGCGTTGTTGACATGGCAAGAGAGCTATCCTCCCTTGATTCATTGGTGGTTGGAATTGATATTACCCATTATCTAAGGGAACTAGAAAGATCCAATGAAAGGTGCTCTTATCCCGCGGGGGACCTCGAAGAACTGAGCAAGTTCGTCCAGAAGAGGCTCGATCTTCCCGGTTATATCACTCCCTTGCTTGTCGGTTACTCTTCGGGTGCTACCCTGGTTTATGCTACCCTGGTGCAGGCACCCTCAAACACCTTCCGTGGGGCGATAAGCCTCGGTTTCTGTCCCGACCTACCCCTTACGAAACCGCTCTGTCGGGGAAGCGGACTCCAGTGGAAACCCGGTCCTAAAGGGAAGGGGTATAGCTTCTTACCCGCTAATAACCTTGAGGTTCCATGGATCGCCCTCCAGGGCACCATAGACCAGGTCTGCTATCCCAGCTCGACCGAGGCCTACGTAAATAGGGTGAAAAACGGGGAGGTTGTAATTCTCCCCAAGGTCGGCCACGGGTTCTCAGTCCCGAAGAACTGGATGCCTCAATTTAAGCAGGCCTTCTCCAGGATTGTCGAAAGAGAAGACCCTAACCTACCACCGCCATCCGTGTCGGAGCTAAGGGATCTGCCATTGGTGGAGGTTCCTTCTAGCGGGCCGCATAAGAACACTATGGCTGTTCTTGTATCAGGCGATGGTGGCTGGAGTGTTACGGATCGCGGCCTGAGCAAAACCCTTGCTCAGGATGGAATTCCCGTAGTCGGTTTAAACTCGCTCCGCTACTTCTGGACGCGTCGTACTCCAGAAGGCGCGGCTAAAGACCTAGAAAGAATTCTTCGGTATTATCTAACTGCATGGAAAAAGGACGAAGCGATTCTTATAGGCTACTCCATGGGAGCCGATGTACTGCCATTTATGTTGAATCGGCTCACGGAGGAAGCGCTCTCAAAAGTGCAATCGGTTGTTCTCATAGGTCCTGGACACAACGTGGATTTTCAGTTCCACTTCACTAATTGGCTGGGAAAACCATCTGGAAAACACGCCCTTTCTGTGCTTCCAGAAGTAGAGAAGCTTAAGGGAAAGAAGATACTCTGTTTTTACGGTAGGGATGACAGCGATGCCATTTGCAATAGTTTGACACCGGGACTGGCAAGGGTTATTCCTCTAGAAGGCGGTCACCGGGTCGGTAGAAACTTTGAAGGCATAGCTGAAGCTATTTTAGGGGAAGCGAGGTAAATCCGTTTTATGTGAATTTTGGTTTTTTGATAATACACGATCAGGAATGTAATTATAGCAGGGATGGTTTACTAATCCCCTACTTGAATTTCAGGAACCGTATATGTCGGGGATCTTCTCAACAAAGGGTATCGACGCTATTTTGAACGAGGCAGAAGCTCCGAAGCACTCCCTCCGTAGAGCCCTTGGCCCTGTGGATATAACGATGCTGGGAATAGGTGCCATTATCGGTGCCGGTATATTTGCGACAATCGGCACCGCGGCAGCGGGGGATACACATCGCCTCGGGGCGGGTCCCGGACTCATAATTTCATTCATAGTGGCCGCAATAGTTTGCGCGTTTGTTGCACTCTGTTATGCGGAGTTTGCCTCTATGGTGCCTATTTCAGGCTCTGCCTATACCTATTCCTACGCAACCCTGGGAGAACTCGTCGCTTGGATTATCGGATGGGATTTGATAATCGAATACGCCGTTGGAAACGTTGCCGTTGCTATAAGTTGTGCAAACTACCTTAAAACCCTCTTGAGAGAAATCGGCTATATAATCCCCGATTGGCTTTCGACGGATTTTCAAACCGCCCATAGGATTCCGGGATTGATTGAAAATGCCCCTCACATCCTTGGCGTCCCGATTGTGTTTAATCTGGTCGCCTTTCTGATTGTATCGGCGATTACCGTTGTTCTTTTGGTTGGGATTAGGGAAAGCGCGTGGTTCAACGCCATCATGGTATTTATCAAATTAACCGTCCTGACCTTCTTCGTCCTTATCAGTATCGGGTATGTAAGGATGGATAACTGGAGGCCGTTTATGCCCAACGGTTGGGGAGGAATCGCCTCCGGTGCGGCGGTTATTTTTTTCGCCTATATCGGATTTGATGCCGTTTCTACGGTGGCGGAGGAGGCCAAGAACCCACAAAGGGACTTGCCTGTTGGCATAGTCGGATCGCTCGTAGTTTGTACGGTTTTTTACGTCATAGTTGCCGCTGTCTTTACAGGAATGATCCCATATGGGGATCTGGTTAAAAGGCTTTCAACCGAGCAGGCAGAGCCCCTAACCCTTGCATTAGAGTACGCAAATGCGAAGGGGCTAGCGATCTTCATCGTCGCGCTTGGCTCGGTGATCGCGCATACGGCGGTGCTCTTTGTGTTTCAATTAGGGCAACCACGCATCCTATTCTCCATGGCCCGTGACGGGCTTTTACCCTCTATATTTGCGAGGATCCATCCGAGCTTTCGAACGCCATGGGGTTCCACGATTCTCACGGGAGTTGCAGTTGGGACGGCGGCCATGTTCTCAAGCTTGGACGAGATGGTAGACCTTACGAATATTGGAACCCTCTTTGCATTTATCCTTGTGTGTATCGGGATAGTCGTCCTCCGAATAAGGGATCCGAATAGAGAGCGACCGTTTCGCGTCCCAGGCGGGATGATAGTTCCCATTCTTGGAGTAATAGGGTGCATCGGGTTGATTTACTACCTACCCCCAACCTCGTGGTTAAGGTTTGCCGTCTGGCTAAATTTCGGCTTTCTGATTTACGTCGGTTATGGGAGCTTGCGAAGCAAACTTACTGGACGATCTGTGGCTAAGAACTCTGGTATTCACGGTGTTCAAACCGCCTATACCGGGGCTTGGCTTGGTGTTTTCGGGACTCTCCTGGTCGCTATTTCGCGGATTGCCGACATTGTTCGCCTCGGGTCGGGTGTGTCTTCCGGCCGACTCTTTGTTAATTCGTGGTGGCTTACCATACCAGTTTTTCTAAATATGATAATCCTTTGCCCTACTATTATCTTTCGGGTCCTGGGTGCTAAAAAAACGGTACTTCCCAAGAAGGAAGAGAATCGTGCCAATTTGGCTATCCTTATCGCCGGTGTGTTAATGTTGGTTTCTATGGTTTATCTCATCTGCGTCTGGTTGTTTTGATCTTTTTAACGATCTAAACGTCGGTTTAGGTTCACGCTAATATAGGGGGAGATAATGCCAGTAACACCACAATATAGAAAAACACTTTATGGCGACAGAAACGGTTCGAGATATCGTAATAGGGATGTCCGATGGATTGACCGTTCCCTTTGCCCTTGCCGCTGGTTTATCCGGTGCGGTGACATCCACAGGCATCGTGGTAATTGCCGGGCTCGCCGAGATCGTGGCGGGTTCAATCGCAATGGGGCTCGGGGGCTACTTGGCGGCTGGAGCGGCCTTTGTTATTGCGCGCATCATCGGTTAGCGCAATTCGAGGCATTTAGAATGATACAATTGAAACACTCTATACATGATTGTAACCGGAATAAACACTGTGTTATATTATCAAAGGTGCGATAAATTCAAAACCCCGGCTTTTAATACCGGATCGGTTGGGACAGCAAGGTGTTTTTGTGAGGTTAATCTTAATCTATAGTTTTTTCTGTTAGCGTGTTCGTCTGTGCAACTTAAGGGATGGTTTGAAGACATATTTCGGAATATGGTTTAACCCGTTGTTGAATGGGTTTCGCATTTAATCAATTATAAATTGGGAGAACAGGGCCCATGGTTATTGACAGGATCTTTAGCATCTTTGACATTAAAACGGCCAGGTTTTGGCGTTGCATAGGAAACTGTGATCTTGTCCTTCGTCCGTATCGCTTAAGAGAACTGTCCGCATTGTATTCTCTATTTAATCCGGAGGTTTTCCTCAAGGCTAACGGCGTGGGGAATAGGGCTTTTGGTTCTTTATTGTCTTTCTGGAGGTGGGTGATTACCTCTTTTTGGGCCTTTTATCTAATCGAGATTAGGGAAAACGACAAACCTCGAACCATCGGTTTTCTGGGGCTCTATAACGTGGAGGTGGGACAGACGGCGTGGTTATCGCTTGCCATCTTCAGCCCTGAGGACAGAAGACGGGGATACGGACAGAGGGCACTCGGGCTTCTCCTCGGATCCCTTGAAGAGGACGGTGTGGTAGAAAGGGTTCGTGTCGGGGTTTTAAAGGTCAATCTACCCTCTCTATGCTTCTTCAGAAGGCAGGGTTTTAAAGAGAGTGGGGAGAGTGAGGATAGGTTATTACTGGAGAAGGAACTGCCCAAAAGGTAACGATATGTGAAACCGCTGACCGTAAATGGGATACCGAGGGATAAATCACGGCTTCCTCAGTATCCGGATGTGGGGTAAGCAGGGCCAACTTCGTTTTATCGGAGTGCGAGGTAATACAGGTAATGGCAAAGGTACGGAATGTATGGTAACGTTGCTATTACTCATGTGTAAATAGGCCCTTAAGATCATCTAGAGAAGCGGGTGGTATCTGGGCAACCCTCATATTTTCCTCTACGTGATTCGTATCGCTCATTCCAACGAGAGCGGCCGTTATTCCCGGTGTCGAACGTACAAACTGGATGGCGCGCTGTGCGTCCGTTTCCAATCCCTTTAGGCACTTACCGATAAACTCGGGAAGGTTCATTGAGAGATGACCTTGGAGGAGCGACGAACTCGAGATGACCGTGATTCCTAGATTCCAGGCCGCTTCGATTAGTGAGACCATTTCTCCCTCTATACTCTGGTTCCTTAAGATAAGGGCTTCTGGCATAGCCAGGTTAAAGGGGAGCTGAACGACCTTAAAATGGTGTCTTTCCCCCGCTACTCTCCTTGCTATTCGTACCAACTCTTCGAGCGACATGTAGCCCGGAGCGTCCTTATCCTGACGGTAGCCGTTCCATGTGGCCGTGCCGTACATCCTGATCTTCCCTTCCGAAACCTTGCCTTCAAGGATCTCGAAAGCGGCACCGATTCGTTTATGGAACTCCACTCTCGATACCTTTCTCAGTTGTTCTTCGGGGTTGTGCATGTAGTAGATATCAATGCATTCTAGGCGGAGGTTTTTGAGACTGCATTCAATCTGATTTTCTATGTACCGTGGAGCTATGCAGTGACTTCCCGCTACTATATCCTCAGGCCTTACGACCCCCGGTTTTATGAAGGTTTCGATGAAATACCCTTTTATGTCTCTTGGGGGAGCGCCGTCAAATGGAATATAACCGCCCTTTGTAGCGACTATCATCTCGTTACGGGAGGCCTTCCCCTCTCTAAACAGCGTCTCAAGAGCCACCCCTATGGAGCGTTCGCTTCTTTGAAACCTGTAATTGATGGCCGTGTCTATATTATTACAGCCGAGTTCCACAGCGCGGATGACCGCATCCCTGTATCTCGTATCCGTTGCATCATCGTGATCTCCAAGATAGGAGCCAAATCCAATTGAAGACATCCACAGGCCCTCGGCTTCTCTAAAGTGTTCGAGTGCAAGGAGGTCCTTGAATCTCTCTCTGTAGCGTGCTGTGCCTTCTCTGGTAGCGTGATTATCCATAATGCCTAGTTTTATTCTACCCGAATGTCCGGTGGCTACCAGTGGTCAGTGTGATTAAGAGTTGGATAATGGGTTCCTAGCCGGGCGGTTTTAGATAAACCACCCCCCCTGGGGACCGGCGGTCCCTGAAAAAGCACTGAAGAGCAGACTACCCCGCTTTCTAATTCAACCCAGTCAAGAATCTACTTTTCCGAGAACTACGCTTGGGAATTTCTCAGAAAGGCGTTAAATCAGTACTATTGTTTGACCTTCGTGACTTTGCTTGCCTGGAGTCCCTTAGGACCTTGGATCACTTCGAACTCTACGACTTCACCCTCTGTAAGGGTCTTGAAGCCTCCCTCTTGAATAGCACTGTAGTGGACGAACACGTCCTTACCGTCTTCCTGCTGAATGAACCCGTAACCCTTGGATTCATTGAACCACTTTACTTTACCTCTGGACAACTGATTGCCTCCTATTAGGTTATTTACTTTTTAATATTGCACGCTTTTTATACTTTGTCAAATTCGTTTTAATAAGACGATTTGCCTTTTTTGTTTTCTATTGACATTCGAGGGGCTTCTATATAGCCTAGTTTTAAAGCCGATTATTCAACAAAAACGATCGAGGAGGTAATGCAAAATGGCAATAGAAAGACCCGGCGTGGTTACGATGAGAGGCAATCCTGTAACACTGGTAGGCCCCGAAATAAAGGTCGGGGATAAGGCACCGAATTTCACATCCCTTCAGGCGCTCGGATCACCTGTTACACTGGATAGCTATAAGGACAAGGTCAAGGTTTTTAATGTCGTTGTATCTGTAGATACGCCTGTTTGCGACGCTCAGACAAGGCGCTTTAATGAGGAAGCGGCCAATCTTCCTGGCGACGTAGCTATAGTTACGGTGAGCATGGATCTCCCGTTTGCCCTTAGTCGCTACTGTGGTGCGGCTGGGATAGACAAGGTAAAGACCATATCGGACTATAAAGACGCCTCTTTTGGCGAGGCCTATGGGGTCTTGATTAAAGAGTATAGGCTTCTTTCTAGGGCCATATTTGTGGTGGATAAGAACGATACCGTTCAGCATGTCGAGTATGTAAAGGAAGTGACCCATCATCCGAACTACGAGGCCGCCCTTTCTGTCATTAGGAGATTGATCTGATAATCGGACTAAGGCTTTAAATACATAGAATCAACGTGTAGTATTTAAGAAGGGCTTAATACCATCCAAGGAGGACGAAGATGGGGCTTGGAGATATGTTTACTAGGCTTTTTAAGAAGGAAGAGGAAAGGGATACCAAAACCAATCAAATTGAAAATGAGGGTAGACATGAAGAGGAGGTGGGTACCTTAAAAAGGGCCGAGAGTTCGAGGACGGAAAACATACACGGGCTTGAGACCCGTAACCTAGAAGAAGACACCCGGTCGGTTCAATCCGAGGAGAGGGGAGTGGTTTCACAGGGCGAGGGTTCTGGTATCTCCCAAGATGTAGAAAAAGAAGGGGCTTCTTCCGTTAGAGAGCCGGTTATTACGGAGGAGAGGGTCTTGGAGGTTCTAAGCGATGTATACGATCCTGAGATCCCGATTGATATCGTGAATCTCGGTCTCGTCTACGGTGTCAGCATAGAGGGCAGGAGGGTTAACGTGAAGATGACCCTTACATCCCCCGGATGTCCTACGGCGGGAGAGATGGTTCAGGAAGCACAGATACTACTTGAGGAACTTCCAGGGGTTGAGGAGGCGACGATTGAGGTCGTGTGGGATCCCCCGTGGGATCCAAGCAGGATGAGCGAAGAGGCAAAGAGGGCATTGGGGTATATCTGATAGTTCAGGCTATAGAACTCGTCTGAAGGAGGTTCTTCTGTGTGTCTGAGATGCCCAAGATAGGAGACAAGGCCCCCGATATTGAGGCCGAGACCTATGGGGGTAAGAGGATAAGACTCAGCGATTTCAAAAACAAAAAGACCGTTGTTCTCTATTTTTATCCAAAGGACAACACACCGGGCTGTACGAAGGAGGCGTGTTCTATGAGGGACAGGGCGGAGGAGTTTGAAAAACTCGGGGTTCAGATACTGGGTGTAAGCACAGATAGCGTTAAATCCCACGAGGGTTTCAGGGATAGATACAACCTCGTATTTCCTCTACTAAGCGATAAAGAGAGGAATATCATAAAGGCATACGGGGTCGAGAGTGACCACGGCTCTGCTAGGAGGGTAACATTCCTCATAGATAAATCCGGTGTTATCAGATATATCTGGCATAAAGTGGATACATCGAGGCACGCCGAGGAAGTGATCGAAAAGATAAAGGAACTCGGACTATAGACTATTCTGAAATATGCTTCACCTTCCCAAAGGAATATTTGTTACAGGTACCGATACGGGTGTTGGAAAAACCGTTGTATCTGCTGCTCTTGCCTGGACCTTAAAGCAATCGGGTAAGAGGGTTGTCGTGATGAAGCCCGTACAAACCGGAACCGATTCGGGGGGACTCATGGACATCGAATTCGTCCAGAGGGTGATCGGAGTCGATTATCCCTTGGATGAGGTTTGCCCCTACCGCTTCCCTCACCCTCTTGCTCCACTCGTTGCCTCGAGTCTCATAGGGGAGAGGATAGATCTAGGAAGGATAAGATCCGCCTTCCATGGTCTTAGTTCGACCCATGAGACTGTAATTGTGGAGGGTGCTGGCGGGCTACTGGTTCCAATAACCGAGGGCTATCTCATGTCGGACCTGGCTTCCGATCTGAAACTCCATATTATCGTTGTTGTGCGCCCCGGTCTTGGGACCCTGAACCACACGCTTCTCACACTGGAATCTGCAAGGACGAGGGGTCTTAAGGTATTGGGAATCGTCATAAACCGGTTTCCTCCAGATCCCGGTCTTGCGGAGCGCACGAACCCAGGGCTTATTGCCAAGATGACAGGAGAGCCGATTCTAGGGGTTCTACCACTCGATCCCGAAATCTCTGTGGAGGAGGGGAAGATCGGCAGGCTTAAGGATTTGGCTTCTACCTGTTTCGTACCTGAGCTTTGCGGTAGCCTTGCCGTCGAGGGGTTCTTGTCTGGGTTGTGTGTGAGCCTTGAATGCCTGTAGAATCCTTACCTGTACGGTTCTCCAGGAACAATCTTGACAGATTGCTTGGGTATGATATACATACTAAGCATTTTTCCAAAAAGCCATATATTCCCAGGAAAATGCATTTCACTTAAGGTAGGAAGAGATGAGAAGACGAATCGCTATCTTGCCGTTTGTCCTGCTTCTAATCCTTGTACTTGCGGGCTTCTACCTCTATCCAATCGCCGAGAGTCAAACCAAGGGGCCAACACAACCTATCCTTTTCAGCCATAAGATCCATGCGGGAGATAACCAGATCCCCTGCCAATACTGCCATAGCTATGTTGATATATCCCCAATGCCCGGTATCCCTTCAATCCAGAAGTGCATGGGTTGCCACTCCCAGGTTGCCGGACGGGACGTGGAATACCAGTTTGATGGACAGAAGATAAACATAAGGCAGGAGATCCAGAAGGTAAAGGAGTACTGGGATAAAAAGATACCCATCCCCTGGGTAAGGGTTACTTACCTACCTGACTTTGTTCGCTTTTCACACAAAAGGCACATCCTCCGCGGGTTCCAGTGTGCGACCTGTCATGGAGAGGTGCAGACTATGGATGTAGTCCAAAAGGTAAATAGAATAGAGATGGGCTGGTGCGTGGGTTGCCACACACAGAACGCAAGGGATGGACAGCAGCTGACCGAGCTTAAGGATTGCCTTACCTGTCACTACTAATTGGAGGGAAAAATGTCCGATACCAAAAAGGGCGGGATGAAAAGAAGGGATTTCCTTAAAATCATAGGGGTAGCCGGGGGTACTGCGGCCGTAGCAGGGGGATGTTCCCCTCAACCTGTAGAACAGATAATCCCTTATGTTATTCCACCCGACGACATAATTCCCGGTATCCCCAAATGGTATGCCAGTACGTGCACCGAATGCCCAGCGGGGTGCGGGATTTTAGTTAAAAACCGTGAGGGAAGGGCGATAAAGATAGAAGGTAACCCTTTAAATCCGATCAACTCCGGCAGTCTCTGTGCACGCGGTCAGTCCGCACTTCAAGGTCTCTACAATCCGGACCGTATACGTGGCCCTCTTAGTAGGAACACCTCTGGAAGACTCGAGCCTATAAGCTGGGATAGCGCCGAGAAGGCGTTAGTCGGAAGGATACAGGAGATCCGGAAAAAGGGTAAAGCTAATGGTATCGTATTCCTTACTAACCATATAGGTGGGAGCCTTGGCAAGCTTATGGACGAATGGTTAGGTGCGCTCGGCGGTAAACGCGTCGTTTATGAGACCTTTGCACATGAGCCTATAAGGGAAGCAAACAGGATCGCCTTTGGCATGGATAAGATACCAACATACCATATAGAGAAGACAAAATACCTCCTCTCGTTTGGTGCGGACTTTCTAGAGACGTGGCTTTCCCCTACCGAATACGCCAAGAGGTTTAGCCAGATGCACGGCTACAGGGATAAGACCATGGGAAGATTCGTTCAGGTGGAGCCCAGGCTCTCCCTTACAGGTGCAAGCGCCGACGAGTGGGTATCCATTAAGCCGGGAACCGAGGCCTTTCTCGCACTTGGAATCGCGAACGTGATCCTAAGCGAGGGTTTGTCTTCTATCTCCTCCGATGAATCCGCTAAGCTAGCCAATTTCCTTAGTGGATATACCACCGACAGGGTCTCTTCACTCACCGAGGTTCCACAGGAGACAATAAGGCGTATCTCAAAGGAATTCGTGGAATTAAAACCGAGCCTCGCTATTGGAGGCGGTGCGGCAACCACCTCTTCCAATGCTACAGGCACGCTCGTTGCCATAAATATCCTGAACTATATGGCCGGGAACATAGGAGATACGGTCAATTTTGGAGAATCCCTAACCGTTTCTCAATCGGCCTCTTTTAAGGAGATCGCCTCCTTGGTCGATTCCATGTCCAGAGGCGAGGTCGAGCTCCTTGTGATCTACAACGTAAACCCGGCCTTTACGCTCCCCGATTCCATTGGATTCGAGGAGGCCCTAAAAAGGGTTCCATTTGTCGTAAGCTTCTCGAGCTTTATGGACGAGACGACGGAGCTTGCAAACCTCATCCTGCCAGACCATACGGCGCTTGAGAGATGGGGGGATTATATACCCAGAGAGGGCGTTTACGGGTTGATCCAGCCAGTTATGTCTCCCGTTTTCAACACAAAGCCCACGGGTGATGTGATTCTCTCAATAAGTAAAGGGATAGAGGGTCTAAAGGACCGTTTTACATGGAGCACCTTTTACGACTATCTAAGGGACTCCTGGAGGAATGGGCTCCAACCGAGTCTCGCCCCTGAGAAGGATTTTGAGACATTTTGGAGGGAGGCGGTCGAGGCCGGGGGAGTGTTTAAGGAGGTTGAGCCCATACCCGTTCGACTCTCAGACGGGGTGTTAGGGGTCACATTTGCCGAGCCTAGGTTTGAGGGGCAGGGTGATATGTATCTTATTGCCTATCCCTCGTACAGGTACTACGACGGAAGGGGGGCGAATAAACCCTGGCTCCAGGAGCTTCCAGACGCCCTTACGACGGCTGTTTGGGATTCTTGGGTGGAGATAAATCCACAAACGGCTGACAGACTAGGGATCGCTGAGGGTGACTTTCTATCAATCGAATCCCCGTATGGAAGGATAGAGACTCAGGCCTTCATATATAAGGGTATAAGGCCCGATACCGTTGCGATCCCACTGGGCCTTGGGCATACGAGTTACGGAAGGTACGCTCAAAATAGGGGGGTAAACCCGATTGACATACTCCCCGTCACAATCGATGAGGCATCGGGCGGTTTTGCGTGGCTCTCCACAAGGGTCAAGGTTTCAAGAACCGGGAGAAGGGGACAACTGGTTAAGACCCAATACAGCATGGGTCAGCACGGTAGAGAGGTTGCTCGGGCTGTAACTCTAGGGGAGCTCGCGAGGGGTGTGCATAGGGAACGGAAAGAGAATCCAACCATGTATCCCCCGCAGGAGAACCCGAAGTACCGTTGGGGGATGTCGATAGACCTCTCGAAATGCATAGGATGCGGTGCATGTGTTACGGCGTGTTACGCTGAGAACAACATAGCCATAGTGGGCAAGGAACAGATCGGTAAAAGGCGCGAGATGTCGTGGATTAGGATCGAGAGGTACTTTGAAGAGGAGGACGGTGGAGAGGGATTTGAAACGAGATTCATTCCAATGCTCTGTCAGCAGTGTGGCAACGCTCCCTGTGAACCCGTGTGCCCCGTTTATGCCACATACCACAATCAAGAGGGCCTCAACGCCATGGTGTATAACCGTTGTGTCGGGACGAGGTACTGCTCTAACAACTGCACCTACAAGGTTAGGAGGTTCAACTGGTTCCAGTACAAGTGGCCTGAGCCCCTTAACTGGCAGCTTAACCCGGATGTTACGGTAAGGGGAATGGGGGTCATGGAAAAATGCACATTCTGCGTACAGAGGATAAGCTTTGCAAAGGATAGGGCAAAAGACGAGGGAAGAGACGTAAGGGACGGAGAGGTTATGCCTGCGTGCGCCCAAGCCTGTCCTACGAAGGTGATAGTCTTTGGAAACCTGAAAGACCCGGAAAGCGAGGTATCCCGTCTCTCAGAAGACGAGAGGGGGTACCGTGTTTTTGATGAGGAGATAAACACGCAACCGGCAATCACATATCTAAAAAAAGTAAAGTGGGATAAAGCATAATGAGCCAGGAAACAACCATAACTTATTCAAAGGTAAATCGCGATATAATACGGATGCTTGATAAGCCTACGGTTAAGTGGTGGGCCCTCTTTCTGTTTGATCTCGTCGTTCTTGGGATTGGTTTGGTCTGTTTCATCTATCAGATCTATACCGGTTTGGGGGTTGCGGGATACAGACATCCGGTTTTTTGGGCCGTATATATCACGAATTTCGTTTTCTGGGTTGGTATTGCGCATTCCGGAACCCTGATTTCGGCCATCCTCTTCCTCTTTAGGGCCAGGTTCCGGTTATCCATATACCGGATAGCCGAAGCGATGACCGTTTTTGCCGTTGCGACAGCAGGACTCTTCCCACTCATCCACCTTGGAAGGGTGTGGAACTTCTACTGGCTTCTTCCCTATCCGAACCAACGCGAGCTTTGGGTGAATTTCAGGTCCCCCCTTATATGGGACGTTTTTGCCGTAAGCACCTACGCAACCGTAAGCACTATATTCTTCTTTGTGGGTATGATTCCCGACCTTGCCGCTATAAGGGATAAGGTGCTTGAGAAACCGAGAAAGATCATATATACGATCTTATCCCTTGGATGGAAGGGATCGAATTGGGAGTGGCTACACTATACGAGGGCGTATCTCTACTTTGCCGCCTTTGCAACCCCGCTTGTTATTTCGGTTCATAGCGTCGTGTCCTGGGACTTTGCCATGGCAAATACGCCGGGGTGGCATACCACCATATTCCCCCCTTATTTTGTTGCCGGTGCTATCTTCTCTGGACTCGCCCTCGTGATTACGCTTGTCGTTCCGATACGCAAGATCTTTCGCCTTGAGGAATACATAACCGTTGAGAACTTCGAGGCCATGGCAAAGATGATCATGCTTACCTCTCTTATCGTCACTTATGCCTACGTGGTTGAACCCTTTATGTCGTGGTATAGCGGAAACCCATTTGAGTGGGGACAGACCCTCTTTAGGGTAAAGGGCCCTTATGCCCCTTTCTACTGGCTCATGGTCTTTTGCAATGCCGTGGTTCCGCTCTTCCTCTGGTTCAAGAAGATCCGTACGAATATAAAAGCGCTCTTTATAATATCCCTTTTTATAAACATCGGCATGTGGTTTGAGAGGTTTAACATAATCGTTATCTCCCTCTCCCATGAATTCGAGCCCGGTGCTTGGGGGATTTACAAGGTTTCTTTGGTTGAACTGGCGATCACGGCGGGAAGTTTTGCCTGGTTCTTCATGTTTTTCCTCCTCTTCATAAAAACCCTTCCCGCGGTCTCAATCGCCGAGCTGAAGGAGATTCTACCGGCACCTATTAAGGAGGCAAAGGCGAAATGAGAAGCGATCAGGGTGTACTGGGGGTTTTTTCTTATCTCGACTCTACTATAGAAACGGTAAAGAGGCTTAAGAGCGCGGGCTACAGAAACCTGCGTGTATTTTCCCCGTTCCCTCATCATGAAATCGAAGAGGAGCTTAAGGAAAGGGAAAGCATCGTGCGCTTTTTTACACTTACAGGAGGAACCCTTGGGGCTATATGCGGGCTCGGGTTTACGGTTCTTACCTCCCTGGCATGGCCCCTTAGGACGAGCGCAAAACCAATAGTCTCTCTTCCACCTTATATGATCATCGTGTTTGAGCTCACCGTGCTTTTAGGGGCACTCGCAACCCTTCTTGGTCTCCTTATAAACTCGCGTTTAAGACGGAATGCGCCGCTGGCCATGTACGACCCAAGGTTTTCGGAGGACAAGTTCGGTGTTATGGTGGTTTGTGGAAAGGAGGGTATTAAGAAGGTAGAAGAGATACTTAGGTCATCGGGAGCGGAGGAGATTAAGTTTGAAGGAATCTAGTTTGATTTCGGATTTTCCGGAATCCCAAATTAGTGGGAGGTAAAAAGGCTTGATTAAGAGATCGAGAAAATACCCCTTGTTCTTAGCCCTAATGGTTTTGGGTACGGTTCCGGTTTTTGCCATGCCCTGGTCTACCGATATGTGGCAACAGCCGTCAATAAAACCCTATGAAATGCCTATAGCGTATCCGCCGTCTTCGATCACAACCGATGGCATCCCCATACAGCAGGACAGGGCGATGATCGAAGCGATAACGGAAAACCCCAGGAAGCCCTCCGATGCGTCTATACAAAAAGGCCAGAAGGTGTTTGAGACCTACTGCACTGCCTGTCATGGACCGGGTGGAAAAGGGGATGGCCCCGTCATAAAGAGTGGATTTTATCCGGTTAATCTTACCGCTCCCGGAACCCAGGCAAGAACCGATGGATACATCTACGCCTACATCAGATACGGGGGAAAGGTCATGATGCCGAGTTATCATGAAAGCATCTCTTCCGATGAGGCATGGGATGTGGTCAACTTCATAAGGAAGCTTCAAGGAAAACTCAATACCACGGAGGAAAGGACACAGTAAAATGGACGAGAGAGTTAGAGACGAGATTCTTTCAAAAAAACCGAGGCCTCCGATACCGCTCCTTGTGGCTCTTCTTTTGCTCGTTATCTTGGGCATCGCCACATTTGTTTCCCGTATATCGGGATCCGATGCCAAAGAGACATGGCAGATATATCTCGTGAATTTTATCTTCTGGACAGGGGTTGCCCAAGGCGGAATCGTGTTTTCCTGTGCCCTTCGTATAACCTCTGGAAGATGGGGTAGACCTCTTCTAAGGGTGAGTGAGGCCCTTGGCTCCTTCTTGCCCGTATCCTTTATCCTGCTTCTCGTTCTCCTCTTTATAGGCAAGGATCACGTCCTCCCCTATGCTACTAAGCACTACCATCATCCAAAGGACGTATGGCTCAACATGTCCTTTGTTTCTGCAAGAAACATAATCGGTCTTTTTGTCATGTTCACGCTCAGCTTCGTTTACCTCTATTACTCCCTAAGACAGGATCTGGGAGGGGTTGGCAACAGGCTCTCCGGAATATGCAGCTGGATAGCATCGGGCTGGAGAGGAGAGGAGGATAGAAAGGAATGCTGGAATAAACTATCAAAGCTCGCTCCCGCCATTGCCCTTATATATGCGATTACCTTTAGCATTATCGCCTGGGATTTTATGATGTCACTCGATCCGGAGTGGTTTAGTACCCTCTTTGGTCCATACTACTTTATAGCGAGCCTATTGGCCGCTATGGGGGCGACTATTATCCTTTCCGTGTTTGTTAGAAAGCACCTTCGCTTGCAGGACTATATAACTCCTTTTCAGTTCTACGACATAGGAAAGCTCCTACTCGGGTTCTCGATGTTTTGGGTCTATCTCATGTTCTCCCAGTATCTCGCCATTTGGTACGGAAACATGCCCGAAGAGATCGGGTTCGTAATCGCCCGTGTGAGGGTGGAGCCGTTTAGAACACTATCCTGGGTCGTACTCTCATGCTGTTTCTTTTTCCCGTTTATATCCCTTATTCCGAGGACTACAAAGGTGGTTGCTCCGATACTCGCTTTTATAGCCTCCGTTTCCTTCATCGGTCTTTGGCTTGAGAAGTTTATTCTAGTCGTACCCTCCCTTACCGATGAGATCCATTTCGGTTCCACCCAGATTATCATAACCGTTGGTTTCTTGGCCGCTTTCCTTCTTACGTTCTTGCTTTTTGTAAGGACCTTTCCTATTATCCCCGTTGGGGACCCGCTCTTTAGTGGAAAGGCAGGTTCCCATCACTCTGGAGGACATTAATGGAAGATAACGAGGACTTAGAGAGGATAACTCAACTCATCGTAGCGGGTATAGCCATTGGGGTCTTGGGCGCCATACTGACTATAGCGGCGGTGGCTCTATTTGGCCCCCATATACAAATGTACCTAAAGGGGCTTCCCTTTGGGGTTGGCTGATCCCGTTTATCCACCACGCGCTTGCTTTAAGATGTCTCTGATCTCGGTTAGTAACTTTTCCTCGTTTGAGGGTTGGGGTGGAAGTGTTGCCTTTTCTTTCTTTAGCCTATTGATGCTACGGATAAGGAAGAATATCGCAAAGGCGACTATGACGAAGTTAATTACCGTATTGGCAAAAACGCCGTAGTTGATCGTAACCGCACCTGCCCTCTTTGCATCGGCAAGGGAGGCGTAAGGCCCTGTGGTCACTCCATCTCTGAGTACTAAGAAGAGGTTTGAGAAGTCGACTTTCCCGAGTAGAAGACCAATAGGCGGCATGATTACATCGCTTACAAGTGACTGTACGATGGTGCCAAAAGCCGCTCCTATTATGATTCCAACGGCCATATCAACCACGTTCCCCTGCATTGCGAATTCTTTAAACTCTTTTAACATTTCTCATCCTCCTTTTTCCTAATTTGTGGTTTCATATACGGAGCGAGTATTACATAGATGGTATTAGAGTGTCAAATAGGTTTATCACCTATATCCTGTA
>CAZWVA010000017.1:5933-43025 GCA_964636885.1 uncultured Spirochaetia bacterium | reverse complement strand
CTAAAATTGTCCTAAAGGGAGGTTAAAGATGACGGAATATCTATTTAAGAAGGATATATCCCAGGATATTGGGTTTCTTAAGAAGATAAACCCAGATCTACACCAGGCGTGGATGGACTTTCACAATAGCGTGTTTAAAGACGGCGCGCTTAGTAGAAAAGAGAAGGAGATTATAGCCCTTGCCGGTGCTCATATTACCAGGTGCCCATACTGTATAAGGGGGCGTGTTACAACCGCCAAAAAGACCGGGGCAACGGATGAAGAGATTGTGGAGGCCATTTATGTAGCGATGCGCTTTGCAATGGGGGCGCCATATGCGTATTCAAGCATAGCCTTTGAGGCCGCGGATTCTATAGAGAAGGGAATCCCTCTTACGGAGGGTCACTTCTTCAAAAAGGATATCACGCATGAAATCAATCACTTTAGGGAGGCAAGTGGTGATCTGTCAAGGCCGTTTATGGAATTTCATAAGAGGGTTTTTGCGGATGGAGCGCTCAGTCAAAAGATGAAAAGGGGTATTATAGGGCTTGCCTGTGCTCACATGACGAGGTGTCCATATTGCATCAGGGGCTGTGTAAAGGATGCCATCACCTTTGGAGTGACAAAGGCACAGATGGCAGAGGCCATAAACGTAGCTATGGTTATGGCGGCGGGTGCGTGCTATGCCCATACCGGAATCGCAATGGATACGCTTGCGAGTATAAACGCTAAGGAAGAGGAAAGGGCTAAAAAAGCGGTGGATAAATAAGAGTCGGTTATAGTAGTCTAAGGAATGGTAGTTAGACTTAACAGATACCTCTCCATGTGTGGTGTCGTCTCTAGGAGAAAGGCAGATGAGCTTATAAGAAGGGGAGAGGTCAGGGTAAACGGTCTTGTCGTAAATGAGCTTGGGTATGGGGTTGATACCGAAATGGACGAGGTTGAGGTTCTTGGCAGGGTTCTAAGGCCTGAAAAGAGAAGGTACATCATTCTCAATAAGCCACGCCTTTATCTGACCGCACTCGGAAAGGGAAAGGGGGGTAGGAGGACTATAGAAGAACTCATAACCGACATACCGGAGAGGGTCTATCCGGTTGGGAGGCTCGATTACGACGCTGAGGGGCTTCTCATTCTCACAAATGACGGCGAACTCGCAAATAGGGTTCTTCATCCGAGGTACAAACTGCCCAAGGTCTATACGGCTCTTGTCAAGGGAATGGTGAGCAGTTGGACCCTAGAGAAGATGGCCAAAGGAACGCGGCTTGATGATGGCCCTGCCATTCCCGACCATGTAGACGTGGTAAAATACGAGGGTGAAAACACGCTTATTAAGATAGCGTTTCACGAAGGCAGAAACCGTCTTGTTAAGAGGTTTCTTGCGTCGTTTAATCATCCGGTACTAAGACTAAAGAGGATCGCTGTGGGCTCTGTCAAGCTTGGAAGGTTGCCGAGAGGGAGTTGGAGATACATGACGGAAGAAGAGCTGCTTATTCTCAAAAAAACGGTTGGTTTGGACAGAGGATATAAGACGGATTAAACTAGCCCTACTATGTTCCCATCGTTTGTGGTAGGATGGATACGGGGTTTAAATCCCCTCTGCTCTAAGGTCTAAAGAGAGTTTCAAAGTGTAGGTGATAGGTATCGTGTTTATCACATTTGAGGGTGTAGAGGGAAGCGGCAAAACCACCCAAGCCGGCCTTCTTAAAGAGTTCCTTCTTCAGAAGGGGTATAAAGTAACGCTCACAAGAGAGCCTGGATGGGGTGCGGTTGGAAGGCTAATCCGTAGGATGCTTCTTGAGGAGAAGGAGCTTGACCTCGATCCACTGGCCGAGCTTTGCCTCTTCTGTGCCGATCGGGTTCAGCATGTGAGAGATCTTATAAAACCGAGGCTTAAAAAAGGGGAGATCGTGATCTGTGACAGATACGCCGATTCTACGGTCGTGTACCAGGGCTATGGAAGAAGGTTGGACCTGGATCTCGTAAGAAAGCTGGCAAAGGCATCTACTCTTAATCTGCAGCCTCGCCTTACCTTTCTTTTTAACCTCCCCGTAAAACTCGGGCTATCCAGACTGGAAAAGAGGGCTGGAAAAACGAAGATGGACGAAGAATCACTGGAGTTCCATGAGAGGATAAGACAGGGGTACATCTTCATCGCTCAGAAGGAGCCAGAAAGGATAAGGATAATAAACGCCGCAAGGGATATAGGCGAGGTTCAGGAGGAGATAAGAAGGATAGTGCTTGAGTATCTGCCCAAACCGGATTCCCGATTGGGTTCAAAGGAAGACCGAGATAACTAGCCGCTTGGAGAAAACGCTAGGTTGGATTCTTGGGAAAGCTTAGACCGTATTCCTCGAGTTTCCTACGAAGCGTTAGGCGATTTATGCCGAGTATCCTTGCCGCCTTGGATCTATTCCATCCGCTTGCACTAAGGGCCTCTTCCAAGAGGATCCTTTCCGCTTCCTTGAGTACCTGACTGTAGATGTTTCCGTTTGTCCTTTTTGACTGAAGGAGGTTTCTTACAGAACTCCTAAGGGGTTCCGTAAATGAGGAAGGGTTTCTTATCCCCGTAAAAGCTGGGGGGCTATTAAGGTCTAGATCATAGGAGCTTAGATACGGGGTCTTTGCAAAGGCGATTGCCTTTCGTATGGTGTTTTCGAGTTCCCTTATGTTTCCCGGCCAGTCGTATTCCAGGAGTTTATCCAAGAACCGTTTTGTTGTCCCTTTTATCTCTTTCCCTATTTGTGTGCTGTACCTGCGTGTGAAGCATTCCATAAGAAGCGGGATGTCTTCCTTTCTTTCGGAAAGGGCCGGCAGATGGATCCTCACAACGTTTATACGGAAGTAGAGGTCCTCCCTGAATCTCCCTTCGCGAACCATCTCCTCAAGGTCTTTATTGGTTGCGGCTATTATTCTTATATCGACTTTTATCTCTCTATTGTCCCCGAGCCTTGTAAATGTCCCATTCTGAAGCACGCGGAGTACCTTTGCCTGTAGGGGAATGGACATGTCTCCGATTTCATCTAGGAATATTATTCCACCATCCGCTTCTTCAAACTTCCCTATACGAGATGTTGTTGCCCCGGTGAATGCTCCCTTTTCGTGTCCGAAGAGTTCTGCCTCAAGGAGCGTTTCTGGGATCGCCGCGCAGTTTATTACGACGAAGGGCTTTTCCCATCTCGTGCTCACCTTCCAGATCGATTCTGCGACTAGGTCCTTGCCGGTTCCGCTCTCTCCCGTTATGAGTACCGGAACATCTACCCTTCCGATCTGTCCTATGAGCTTGCATATCTCCTGGAGCATAGGTGAGTTTCCAACTATAGCGCATGTGACACTGCTTCCTTCCACCTCACCCGGAAAATGGAACAGCTTGCCTTTTATCTCGGTCTTTATTCCGAGTGCACGGGTTAAGGAGTCAAGGACCTTGGTGCGCTCAAGCGGTCTAAAGATACAGTCGAATGCCCCAAAGGTCATAGACTCTATTATATACCTTGAGCTCTTTTGAGAGGTGATGGTGATTACAAACGATTCGTTCTTTAACTGACTCAGCCCACTGATACCAAGGCTATCCACGTCGAGAAAGACAAGGTCAGCGCCCCTTGCATTTTCAATCTCGCTCGATGTTGTGAATTCCGTGTTTCCTGCAAGAATCCTTTCTAACTCCTTTATCAGCCTTGGATCTTTCGTTAACAGTACGACCCTATTTCCCATCTTTTTCTCCCCCAGATTTGTAACAGAAATATACAGGGTGATTAGCGTATAATCAAGAAATCCCCATTTAATCCTTGTAATCCCCTGAAAACAGGCGATTTTCTCTCATGGCATCTTCTTTGCACTACCGTTTAGGCCTCTTTTAAAGGCCCTAAGGTAGAGTGTCATCCGTTTTGGAGAGTCAATAAGTGGATATCGTCATTCCGATTGTGGTGGTTCTTTCAACGTTTCTCGCTTTAAACATCGGAGCCAATAACTCGGCGGCATCAATGGCAACGGCTTACGGGGCTGGCGTGAGGTCAAAGAAAGAGGCCGTGACACTAATCGCTGTATTTGCCCTTCTCGGTGCTTTCCTTGCCGGTAGGGCGGTGATACAGACCCTTGGCAAGGGACTCGTTCCCGAATCGGTGATTTCATCAAATGTCGGCCTCGTTTTAATCGTTCTTATAATAGCGATATTCTTTATCTCTTGGGCGAACATAGTGCGCGTACCCGTTGCAACGACCCATGCCATCGTTTGTGCGGTTGCTGGAGTGGGTCTTTATTCACATGCTTTAAACAGTAGGAAGTTCTTTGAGATCGTCCTTTGGTGGGTGGTTACCCCTTTTGTAGCGTGGTTTTCCAATTACCTTATAGGAAGGTTTCTTTATTTTAGGACCCTCAGGTTCCTTACGGATCGCTACTCGG
The DNA here is from genome assembly GCA_964636885.1 of uncultured Spirochaetia bacterium. GTDB lineage: Bacteria > Desulfobacterota_D > UBA1144 > Nemesobacterales > CSP1-2 > CAZWVA01. Next base: position 38,651 of record CAZWVA010000017.1, on the reverse strand, counting down.
AAGAGGGCATAAGAAGGATCCTCACTTTGTTCCTTACGGTATCGGGGTGCTATGTGGCCTTCTCCGCAGGCGCCAACAATGCCGCAAATTCCGTCGGTCCCCTTGTTGGTATGGGGCTTATAAATCCATCTACCGGAGCGGTTCTCGCTGGCTTAGGTATGGGGGTAGGGGCGATACTCCTTGGTGGAAGGGTTCTCGAAACGGTCGGTAAGCAGATTACGGAGATATGCGTCCTAAGGGCGATCTCTGTGGAGTTTACAGGGGCGACTATAATTCTCATTGCCTCCCTGTTCGGGATACCGGTTTCATTAGCAGAAATCATCACTTCAGGTATAATAGGTTTTTCATGTGCGAATCAGGGTTTTTCCGTAACGGCCCAGAATAAGCATGTGCTAAGAATCGCTTTTTTTTGGTTTGTGGTCCCGTTTTTTGCTGTGGCTGTAAGTTACGGGCTGTCTCTTCTGTATTTCAATTACGGTATTTCGGCAATGCTTGGTAAAAACTTTTAGGTTTATAAGGAGAGTTTGTTGGAATGAGAGATTCAATCCTACCCCACGGAGGAAAACTGGTAAACAGGGTATTAGATGGAGAAAGGAGAGAGGAGTGGATAAAAAGGTCAAAAGGTCTAAAAGCCATCTCCGTATCCCCACGAATCGTGTCGGATCTAGAACTCATAGCCGTTGGAGCGATGAGTCCTAACGAGGGTTTTATGGGGAGGGAGGACTATGAAAGCGTCGTTCAGACGATGAGACTGAAAAATGGGCTTCCCTGGAGTATTCCGATTACCCTTCCAGTATCGAAGGATGAAGCATCGGATCTTAGAGAAGGAGAGGACGTATCGCTTCTCGATGAATCGGGAAACCTTATCGCCATCCTGCATCTTAGAGAAAGGTTTACCTACGACAAGAAAAGGGAGGCGAGTGAGGTCTATAGAACCACGGATGAAGCGCACCCAGGGGTTAACGTCCTCTATAGACAGGGTGATGTACTCCTTGGCGGTGATATAAGCCTTGTCAACCGTCCACCGGATATCGAGTTTCCGGAATACCGGTTGGATCCCGCTCAGACAAGGATGCTATTTAGAGAGAGGGGTTGGAAAAGGGTGGTTGCTTTTCAAACGAGAAACCCGATCCACAGGGCGCATGAGTACCTCCAGAAATGCGCGCTTGAGATGGCAGATGGTCTTTTAATTCATCCCATAGTGGGCGAGACAAAGAGCGATGATATCCCGGCTCACGTTAGAATGAGATGCTATCAGGCTTTAATCGAAAACTATTATCCGAAAGACAGGGTGGTTCTCTCTGTCCTACCCGCCGCGATGAGATATGCGGGACCAAGGGAGGCGATCTTTCATGCACTCGTGAGAAAAAACTACGGCTGTACACATTTCATAGTGGGGCGTGACCATGCGGGTGTGGGGAACTATTACGGCACCTATGATGCACATAGGATATTTGACGAGTTTAAACCCGAAGAGATAGGAATCACACCGCTCTTTTTCGACCATGCGTTCTACTGCAGAAGGTGTGCCGCTATGGTTACGACAAAGACCTGTCCACATCCATCCGACTTTCATGTTCATCTAAGTGGAACCAAGGTGAGGGAGTTGCTTAGAAAGAGGCAGGATCTGCCCCTGGAATTTACAAGACCCGAGGTAGGAAGGATTTTGATGGAGGCGTATAGCGATTGACTATAAGGTTCTCTAGTTCAACGAAACACGAATAAATAGGAGGTTAAAATGAAGTTCGATAAGACAGCAGTAGAAGGGCTGAATAAGGAATTCGCGAATGGAAGCCCGCAAAGCATACTGAAATGGACACTCGATAATCTCCACCCGAATGTCGCCCTTGCTTCGAGTTTTGGGGCGGAGGACGTGGTGCTAATCGACATGTTGGTGAAGATAAACCCAGAGGCCAGGATCTTTACGTTGGATACTGGTAGGCTCAACCAAGAAACCTATGATGTGATAGATGAGGTAAGGAGGAAATACAAGATAAAAGTGGAGATCATGTTTCCAAACCAAGATGAAGTGGAGCAGATGGTTCGGATTCATGGTGTGAACCTGTTTTACAGGGGAATCGAGAACAGAAAGCTCTGTTGCGGAATAAGAAAGGTACATCCCCTAAAGAGGATGCTCTCGACCCTGGATGGGTGGATAACCGGCATAAGAAGCGATCAAACCCAGAACAGGGCGGATTCTAAAAAATTCGAGATTGACGAACAGTTCGGTGGTATATTAAAGGTAAACCCCATACTCGATTGGAGCTGGGAGCAGGTCTGGGATTATATTAAAGCAAATGGGGTTCCTTACAACAAACTGCATGACAAGGGCTATCCAAGCATAGGATGTGAGCCCTGTACACGCGCCATAAAACCGGGTGAGGACCTAAGGGCCGGTCGCTGGTGGTGGGAAAGGGACTCCGATAAGGAGTGCGGCCTTCACGCAGACCACGGTGAAGTAAACATAAGGCTGAACTAGATAGGTACCGGATTGGAGCCTCAACAAACATAGCGTCTTCTCTGCTTTGTGCTTATCTAGATACGCTTTTTAATCCGATAGCGGCAAGGACTATCGCCGCTCAACTGTCATCCTCATCCCGTACTCAGGGCGGAGTGTGATAAGGGCTTCGGTCTAACTGGGTATCCCGGTGCAAGGCACATCCTCCATCTCGAGACAAGGGTGGCAATGATAACTACGTCTGGCAGACGACCGGAGAGAACCGTGTCAATCGTGCTTGTGAGAAGTCCGTTACCGAGCACGGGTTTGGACCTCTCCAGTGTGCGGCTCTTTAAAAAATCTCGGTGATGCGTTACGAGTACGTCTTTTATAAGATCCGGATGGTTCAGCAAAAAACCTTTCGGGGACCGAGTTCGAAGTGCACTGCGTCTCCATAGTCGCGGGCGGCTCTGGTTAAGAAACCGAGTATATAACTGTAAAAACCAATGAGCGAGCCGAGAAGTGGTTTTCCTCTAGGGCCCGGTAGTAGGTGATCGATCATCCTACATTACCCCGTTTGGTTTTCTCTTAGGGATGGTTGAAGATCCCGATGTGAATGTCAAATGTGTGGGTTTACTTTCCTCTATAGGTTTAGGGGAGAGGGATGTTTTCCAGTTTGAATGGAACCACCTTTATCGATTCAGGGGTTGCTAGGTAAACTACGAGCCTAGTGTCTGATGACGGAGTCTGACCCTTAAACGAATAGATGCGTAACTCCCCTATGCTTGAGCGGCTCCAGGCCTTGATGGGATTTCCTAGCGAATCGGTAAATCCAAGGTCTACGATCCGGTTTTTCGGGTCTTTAATGAAAAACTGGAGGGTGTTCTTCTCATCCGAGAGGTTTTCTTCAAAGACGTCCTCGAACATCTCCGCAAACACGCCGCCGATCTTTTCTCTAGCCCTCTCAAGGTTTCCCTTATACGTTTCCTCGAATTCCTTTTTCTTGGCCTCATAGCTCTCTTTGGTAAGATAGGTTATCTGGATATTCCACCTGTCTAGGGATTCCGATTCGATTGGTTCGCTTGGCTCCAACATGAAATTATCGATGACGACCATACCTCCGTTTTCGATTGTTGGTTGGAAAAGCTCAAGTTCTCCCTCTAGTAGCTTAATGGATTTTGCACTGCGTGATGGGTTTTTTAGTGTTATCTTCTCCCTAAGGGTGTTTTTATCTTGTGTACTTCGGTCAAAAAAGTATGGCATTTCGCTATCTTCCTTTAAAAGGCTCTGTCCAGTATCGTCCAGAGCGGAGTGAACACGGACTGCACGGATGCCCAAAGAATTTGCTACCGCATCTCCCATGACCTTGATTTCCACTTCACATCCTGAAAAAAGTTCCCCCGTTGTACGCGTATCCGTAACGTCTCCAAGTGTAATCTCGACGTCCTCGGCTTTAGTCGGGGTGGTGAAGAAGGAATATACCCCGTACAGTATGCAGAGAAGACAGCCAAACTTCACTAATAGGCCCTTTATTATTTGAGACCTGGTTAGCATATAACCGAAACCCATAAGAGTTTAGAATATAAGGTATCCAATTTCAAGATGCGATTGAGGTGGAGCTATTTCATAGCCACAGTCGCTATCTATCTTGGTAGGATAGTTTAGCGGATATCTTTAGATTCCCTATAAGAAGGGTATTTCATGCGGGTTAGGTTATTGAATAAAATGAGGTACTTCCAAATATTGTGCCGATGATTCCCTTCATCACGGATTTGTAGGGTTTACCCTATATAAGGTAGATTATATAACGATTACTTTACCTTTATACGGCTGAACGAGGGATTAGGATGGATGACGGCATTGAGACCCTGCGCCGGATTTTAAAAGAGAATCACACTATCGCTGTGGTTGGGCTTTCTGCAAACTGGTATCGTCCGAGCTATTTTGCCGCAAAGTACCTTCAGGATCATGGATACAGAATCATCCCAGTAAACCCTGCCTATAAGGAGATCCTAGGGGAGAGGTGCTATCCGAGCCTTCTCGAAATCCCTGATAAGGTGGACGTTGTTGACGTATTCAGGAAGCCTGAAGATGTGCCACCGATTGTTGAGGAGGCGATTAAGATAGGGGCACGGGTAGTCTGGATGCAGCTTGGGATCGTAAACGAAGAGGCCGCAAGGAGGGCAGAAGAGGCTGGGCTTGAGGTCATAATGAACCGCTGTATGAAGATAGAGCACGCCCGTCTTTTTGGGGGGCTCAACTTTGTCGGGGTTCATACTGGGGTGATCTCTTCCAAGAGACCCAGGTGGCTTCCGTATTAAAGACGGGATACATCGTGAGTGTTGCGTCTTTTTACCTGTAGTCAAGTGGCTTTAAAGAGACTCCCTTGAGGAGGGAAGGATGCCCGATAGAAAGTTTGGTTTTGAAACCCTATGTCTCCATGCGGGACAGCTTCCAGACCCCACAACCGGCGCCCGTGCGGTTCCGATATATCAGACCACGGCATACGTTTTTGACAGCACGGACCATGCGGCAAGCCTCTTTAACCTACAGACTTTTGGGAACATATACTCGCGTATAATGAACCCTACGAACGCAGTGTTTGAAGAGAGGATGGCGGCCCTTGAAGGCGGTCGGGGGGCGCTCGCCGTGGCCTCTGGAATGGCGGCTCAGATGGTTGCGATCTTTACGATTATGGAATCGGGGGATGAGCTTGTCTCTTCAAGTACGCTTTATGGAGGTACCTACTCTCAGTTTGACGTGAGTTTTAGAAAACTAGGGATAGAGACGAGGTTTGTGAGTCCCGACGACCCGGAGAATTTCAGAAGGGCTATAACCAAGAAGACAAAGGCGATATTCGCGGAGACCATAGGCAATCCCCTGGGAAACGTCCTTGACATAGAGGCCGTTGCGAAGATAGCCCATGAGGCGGGGATACCTCTTATAGTCGATAATACCTTTGCCACCCCCTATCTATGTAGACCCATTGACTACGGGGCCGATATCATAGTGCACTCGGCCACGAAGTTTATCTGTGGTCACGGGACCTCAATTGGAGGCGTCATCGTGGAATCCGGGAAATTCCCCTGGGATAACGGGAACTTCCCCATTATGATGGAGCCATCAAAGGGGTATCATGGAGTCAGATTCTATGAGACGTTTGGAGACTTTGGTTATATAATGAAGGCACGGGTAGAGACCCTTAGAACCTTTGGCCCAGCGCTCAGCCCCTTCAACGCCTTTCTCTTCATCCAGGGGCTAGAGACCCTTCATCTCAGGATGGAGAGGCACTGCTCGAACGCCTTGGCCGTTGCAAGGTTCCTCTCGGAGCATCCCGCTGTAACGTGGGTTAACTATCCTGGACTTCCGGAGAGCCCCTACTTCGGGCTTGCAAAGAGATACCTTCCAAAAGGGGCAGGCTCAATATTCACCTTTGGGGTTAAAGGCGGAATGGAAGCCGGGGTGAGATTCATCGAGAGTCTTCAGCTCCTGAGCCATCTTGCAAACGTAGGAGACGCGAAAACACTCGTCATTCATCCCGCATCGACGACTCACCGACAGCTTACGGAGGAGGAGCAAGCATCAGCCGGTGTAACCCCCGATATGATCCGGATCTCCGTTGGTCTTGAAACGCTTGAGGATATCCTATGGGATATCGATCAGGCACTAGAGAAATCTCAGAGGGTAAGGGTGGGTATTTATACAAAATAGCATTATAGCGGAAGGGTATCATCGATGAAGCGACTACCCCTACTAAATGGGAATTTATTAGTGTAGATTCGTATCTAGTATCGAATCGGTGATTATGGAAAAGGGCATGACCTCGCATGAATTTGGGGAATCTCCGGTAGTCATTGTAGATAAGGGCTCGGTTGGAATCGTTGAGACCAAATACTACACGTTTGCCTATCCACCGCATAAGTTCGTTCTTGATAACGGCGAAAGATTAGGGCCTATTACGATTGCCTATGAGACCTACGGCCAACTAAACGACGCAAGGGATAACGTGATCCTTATTGAGCACGCCCTTACGGCAAGCGCCCACGCTGCGGGAAAACACGACCCCAGTGACAGGTACCCTGGTTGGTGGGATGTTATGATTGGTCCCGGAAAGGCATTTGATACGGATAAATACCTTGTTCTCTGTTCCAATATACTTGGGAGTTGCTACGGGACAACCGGTCCCTCGTCGATCAATCCGGAGACGGGAAGGCCTTACGCCTTAACCTTTCCCGTAATTGGAATACGCGACATGGTGCGTGTGCAGAGGGAGCTTGTTAACCATTTGGGAATAAGGCGTATCCGTGCCATTGCAGGGGGGTCAATGGGTGGAATGCAGGCAATCGAATGGGCTCTTCTCTATCCGGATATTGTTGACTCGATTATCCTCATTGCTTCTGCCCCAAAATCGACCCCACAGTCAATAGCGATTCACAAGGTCGGTATACAGGCCATTATGGACGATCCGAACTGGGAGGGTGGAAATTATTATGGAAAGGAGCCACCTAATAAGGGGCTTCGAATCGCAAGGATGATAGGTCATATAACGTATCTAAGTGACAAGTGGCTGTGGCATAAGTTCGGGAGAAGACATCCAGACCCAGTAGGGATGAAGCTTCGCCTAGATAGCAAGTTTGAGATTGAAAACTACCTAGAACACCAGGGATCGAAGTTCGTTCAGAGGTTCGATGCCAATAGCTACCTCTATCTCCTGCGTTCAATTGACATATACGATGCCGCTGAGGGCTATGAGAGCCTTGAGGGGTCCTTTAGAAGGATAAGGTGTAAAAGGGTATTTGTGGCCTCCTTCTCATCCGACTGGCTCTATCCACCTTATCAGTCAAAAGAGATTGTAAAAGCCCTTGAGGCAAACGACATAGAGGTTGACTATCACGAGATAGACTCCCCCTACGGTCACGATTCTTTTCTTCTCGAATACGAGAAGCTTACCGGTTTAATAACCGATTTTTTGGATTCGTTGAGGTAGTTATATTGAAGGCTATTAAGCTAGGGGAAATACAATTTAGTTGAATAGATGGATTATGCCGGATTATATTAAAGAAGTGTTACAAATACTTTCAGGTTTATTGGTGCCAATAATCGCCTATCAGCAGTATAAGACCAATAGGGATAAGTTAAGGTTTGGACTATATGACAAAAGGTATGCTGTTTACAGTTTTTTGAAAGGATTCATTTCTCAAATAATCCGTAATGGAACGATTACCCCTAAGAGGATATTTGAGTACAGGAGAAAGATCAAAGAAAGTGAATTTCTCTTTGATAAAGAAATAACGGCATATTTAGAAGAGGTTTTTAAAAAGACTTTTGAACTCCATGCAATTCATGAACGGTATTCCCCTCTTCCAGTGAGGGATGAGCGTTCAAGGCTTGTTGATAAAGAAGCCGAATTATTATCGTGGTTTGAGAGTCAAATCTCAGTTGCGAATGATAAGTTTGATAAATACCTTAGTTTCAAAGATCTTAAATGATGATTATTAGCATACAATGACTTTTTTGATTTCAAAATATGAATTATTAGAAAACCTTGTGCTCTTTTGATTAATAACAGGGCTCACATTTTAAAATGAAAATCGGAATCGCACTTGGAGGAGGTGGGGCTAAGGGGTTTGCGCATATAGGTGTGCTTACGGCCTTGGCAGAGGCCGGAGTTGAACCAGACGTCGTTGCGGGAACGAGCATGGGAGCGCTTGTTGGCGCTGTTTATGCCTCTGGGAACATTCAGAGGCTTAAGGAGGCTTCAACGAGGATAAGGTTGAAGGATATTCCCGTGCTTCTAGGTCCTACGTGGCCGAGACAGGGGCTCTTTAGCGGAAGGAGGATAGTTAGGCTTCTGGATGAGCTTATAGGGGTGAAGAACATAGAGGACTTAGAGAAGCCCTTCGCCGCTGTTTGTGTTGATCTAAGAGGCGGGGAGGTATTTACCTTTACGAAAGGGGACATCCGTCATGCCATAAGGGCTAGCATAGCTATACCAGCCGTTTTTACTCCGGTTTCCTTTGAAGGTAGGTTGCTTGTGGACGGGGGTGTACTCGAGCCGGTTCCCGTACATGCGGCACGTTCCTTGGGAGCGGACTTTGTGATTGCTGTTGACCTCCTTGCAAAGTCCGGTTTCCATGGAATCGAGGCCGAAATTAATAGGCTCTTAAGGGAAGAACACGAGTCGTCGGGCGGTAGTCCGATCCTCGATTCCCTCCTCTCGTTCTGTGAGAGGTTTTCCCCAACAAGGCGATCGAATTCAAGGGGAGGTAGGGAGTATGAACTCAACATAATCGGTATTATTCAAAGGACCTCGTTGGTAACACAGAGGGAATTAACGAGGTATCTTCTAAAAGAGTACACACCTAACTTCGTAATAAGGCCGGCTGTGTCTCAAATCGGGATGTTTGATCTCCATCGCGGGAGGGTAACGGTTAGAATCGGGGAGGAGGCCGTAAGAGCGGTTCTTCCAATGCTGATTGAGGAGATAAATAAGAGTAAAACCGCAGATAAATAGACATGGGTTCATGCCGAATCCTCATCTTGCCGCTGGCTAGTCAGATGATGTATAACGACACAGGAAGCGAAGGGCAAAGGAAAGGGGAATCGATTGAAGGATATCTGCTACGGGAGGACTGGCAAAGGGTGGAGTTGGGGGATGTGATTTTATCCATAAAAAACGGCATTACGGCAAAACAGAATTTCAGTCGTAAGGGGTTTCCGGTTGCCAGGATAGAAACGATTTCTGGCGGTATCATGAATCCGGAAAGGGTCGGCTGGGTGGATTTACCTGTTGAGGATTTTAAGGATTTTAAACTGAGTAGTGGAGACATCCTATTTAGCCACATAAATAGTGTTGGGAGGCTCGGCAATTGCGCTATATATGAGGGCTTTCCCGAAAACCTCCATCACGGTATGAACCTCCTGAGAATCGTGGTGAATAAAAGCGTTCTGGTTCCATACTTCCTCCTCTACTGGTTGAGATCCGACTACTGCAGGGGTTACTATGCGAGGAACGCAAGAAGGGCTATTGGACAGGCGAGCTTAAATCAAAGGGATATTAGAAGGATCCCGGTTCCTCTTCCTCCTCTTTACGAACAGAATCGTATCGCTTCAAGGGTTAAGGATCTAATGGAAGAAATGGAACGCCTCCAAACCGCCTGTAAAAGGCAGTTGGAGGCGGCAAGTGCCCTCGCGGATGCCTACCTTCGTCAGGCTTTTAAACGCGAAGTGGTAGAGAAGTGGGGGAGAAGAAAGCTAGGGGAGTTATGTGATTCCGAAACCGGAATCTGGGGAGAGACACCAGATGGCTCTTCTGAATACCATTTCGTCTTGCGCTCAAATAACATAAGGGATGGGAAGATAGACTTTAGCGATATAGCGGTTAGAAGGGTAGAATCAAGGCATTTGTTGAAAAAAACGCTGAAAAAAGGGGATATCCTCGTGGCTACATCGAGCGGGAGTAGTGATTTAGTCGGAAAAAGCGCGCTCTTCATACCGCCTGATAATAGGACTTATCTCTTCTCCAATTTTACGATGAGGTTAAGAGCCATTCCGGGATTAGTGGATTCCCTATACCTCTATTTTTATCTTCAATCCCCACAAGCAAAGAGCGTACTCCGATTGATCCAGGATACGACAACGGGTTTAAGGAACCTAAACCGTAAAGGGTTCCTGAAACAATCGATTCCAATTCCTTCGTCCCTCTGGGAGCAGCGGCTCATTGCCTCAAGGCTTAAAGAGAAACTAGCCGAGGTTGAGAGAATTAAAACCGCCGTTCAAAGCGAGCTTAAGGCCATTGACTTAATGCCTCAAGCGGTTTTGAGAAAGGCCTTTATGGGAAGATTATAATGGTTATCAAGATCCATACACACGTTAGGGTATGAAGAGGATACAAGGCCCCCACAAAATCACCTCTCCCTACGGTTTAAACGCCTACATAAAAAGCGTATGCGATATTATGAGGCGGTCTGGCAGGGCTGGGGCCCTTCAATACGTGCCTGAACTTACCTGGATGCTCTTTCTACGTATTCTCGATGAGAAAGAGGAAAGGGAGGCAGGGCAGATGAGTGAATCGGGGATTGGGTTTACCCCTTCATTAGAATATCCGTATCGCTGGCGTGATTGGGCTGTCACACATGATCGGAGAAGGAGTAAGGAATCGGAGGGGAGAATGGCGCTTATGTCCTTTGTGAATGGAAAACTCATACCGTACTTAAAGGGCCTTAAAAATGAATCCGGCATAACACCGCGCCAGAAGATCATTGGAGAGATCTTCTCTTTCATTGAAAGGACAGGAATCGACACGGAGAGTAACCTCCTTGATGTACTTGAGAAGATAAATGAGCTTTCCATGGATCGGGTTGACGAGACGCATATGTTTACGATCTCTCAGGTCTACGAGGGGCTACTTCAGAGGATGGGTGAGAAAAATAGTGACGGCGGACAGTTCTTCACACCGAGAGGGATTGTCCGTGTGATGGTAAGGGTTATTGACCCACAGATCGGAGAGACCGTGTATGATCCATGTTGCGGGACGGGTGGTTTTTTAGTCCAGGCTTATATGCACATGAAAGAAAGGGCAAAGACGTTGAATGCTATTAAGACCCTTAAGACCAGGACGTTCTTTGGAAGGGAGAAAGAAAGCCTGATATATCCTATAGCCCTGGCGAATCTCCTCCTTCACGGGGTTGATGAACCGCATATCTGGCATGGAAATACACTGACTGGACTCGAATATCACGGTGGGCTTTTTCAAGGAGCGCCGGCTCTTTTTGACGTCATCCTCACCAATCCCCCTTTTGGAGGAAAGGAGGGGAAGGAAGCACAGAGTCACTTTCCCTATAAGACCTCTTCCACCCAGATGCTCTTTCTACAGCACGTTATGGACAGCCTAAGGCCGGGTGGCAGGTGCGGAATCGTGTTGGATGAAGGGGTGCTTTTTCGCACGAATGAATCGGCCTTTGTCGAGATAAAGAGGAGGCTTCTCAGTGAGTGCGATCTCTGGTGTATTGTCAGTCTGCCAACAAGGGTTTTTGTGAATGCGGGTACAGGAAGCAAGACGAATCTCCTGTTCTTTACAAAGGGGGAGCCTACGAAAAAGGTATGGTACTACGATTTATCCGATCTCAGCGTGACTAAAAGACAACCACTTACTCTGGTCCATTTCGACGAGTTCTTTAGACTCCTTCCCAAAAGAGGCATAAGCAAACGTTCCTGGTATGTCTCCATTGATGAGATTAAGGAAAAAGGCTATGACCTCAAAGCGGTTAATCCTAACAGGGAGGACGGTGAAGATAAGTGGACACCGGAAGAGCTGATTTCCATAATAGAGTCCCAGTCTGATGAGATAGCAAGGATATTAAGGGTACTAAAAGAGTATATGAATCGGGAGACTTGAAGAAACGATTGAGAAATCGGATCTTGTCTGGCTATGCGTTTCTTTCCCTTATCAGGTAAAAAACCAGTACGAGTACGTGCTTGCATGTCTCGCCTTTCTGAAAGCTATTCCTACACCCGCAAAACTGGTTTCTCTGGGAGATCATAACTGGGAATTCACCGCCCTCACTCGTGGAGACATACGCCTTTATGAGATCCGGTCTCTCTTCAACCATTTCTATTCTGGGAGGTTTAAATGAAAACTCCTGTATGGCCTTCCCTATAATCGCTTCTTTTGCCCCGAGGAAAAAGTACATGAGGTCTATTGAGTCCGATTCGGATTGCCCCTTAGGGGATGTGAGGTATTCTTTTACCGTCTGCACGAGATGCTGGTTGGAAAACGGTTTCTCTAAGATCCTGTTTCCAGTTGATCTCATGAAGTCGTTTATAGTTGAAGTTACAAATATTATCCTTTTCGCTAGGCTCTGATTTAGCTCCTTCACCTTTAGGTAGAATTCGTCTCCCATCATTTTCGGCATCGTAAAGTCGGAGATTATCACATCGTACCCGTTGCTCTTTACCATTTCTAAACCCTCTACTCCGTCTCTTGCGATCTCTACCTCAAACCCTTCTACCTCTAAGACCGCTCTCTCTAAATTGGCTATAGTCTCGTCATCCTCTACAATAAGGACTCTCTTCTTATCCATTGTTTTCCCCTATACATTCATTAGTCTGTCTCTGAGTAAAAGGAGTAGGAAATTAGGCTCAAAAACATGCGTTTTACTACCAGAGACGAATTAAATATACCAAAAAAAGCCAGATGTGTAATAAGACCTTTGACTGATTTTCTATTACATCCTGAGCCATATTAGCATTGAAATACCAAGCCTATTATGCCCTTCATTTTATCTTATGGTTTCTTTGGATTTGACCGTAATCCCGCTAACTAAAGTCTTATACGGATCCATCTTATATAACGGATTCTCCATGTGATCTTTTGCTATTGCATTTCTGTGAGAAATTAGGCATGATGGAAACGTTTTTTGCCTATCGGGTACGGTAAGAGCCAATAAGTAGTCTCTAATTAAAGTCGTCAAGATAACTCGTTTCTTAAGGAGGGTGTGACGATGAAAGAGGAACGTATAACGGTTCTAATGATCACCCCTGGTGGCGGGGGGAGTAAAAACCCTTAGTTTTAAGGTCCTGCACATTAAAGTAGCCTTTTTTACATTAATAGGATTCACACTGCTTTTCCTTTTGTCTTTCATGTCCAGCTATATCTTCTTATAAAAGGCTCATCAGAAAAAGGAGCTCTCTAGTCGACTAATCGGTCGGATATAAGGTTTTGAAGGTTGGCCCTTCATTCCGGTATCGATATAGAGGCCACGCATGGGCAATCCGTTGTTGCAACCGCTGATGGAGTGGTTGAGCACGCGGGTTTGTATAGAGGATATGGAGGTTATCGTCTATGGGAGTATAGAGGGAATATCGAGTCACAGAGGCTCGAAATAAAGAAAGACGGCTGTGTCATCGGGGATGTATTTACAAAATCCCTAATAGTAGAGAGCGGGGGAACCTATATAATGGAAGGTGTGTCATGGAACAGCCATCTGAAAATACGCTATCGCAACTACCCTTTAAAACCGAGATGAAATCGGCACAGGTTGAGATTCAGGCCAAAGCAAAGGTCGGCTTCTAAAGATTAAGTGGGAATACCCCTATTTCTAGGAGCATTCCCACTATCTTAAAGGAGGATGGAGGATGAATTGTAAGCGTGCTGATTAACTTTATCTATAAAAATAAAGTATATTACTTAAAATGTCAAGAGGTTGAGATTTTTTTCTGATATACATTAAGGATTACTACTAAACTATCAGAGATGCCCTCAAAGATTCCATTTCTGTCATTCTAAAGTAGTCCTTACGGCTAAGAGTCAAACGGACATCACTCCTGAGGAGTCCCTTTCGATACGCGCTAATCTAACATAGTAAAATAGTCTTATAGATAAATATAGGGTACTACGTTTGGCTTAGGCAAAAATATAACTAAAGCTCACTATACTTTTCTCTGATTTATTTACATAATTGAATTAGACTACTCTACAGAAAGGATGAACATATGGATAAACTAGAGAAAAAAGATAGGAAATCCAATACGGATCAAGCGAGACGTAAACTACTTAAGCTTGGCATTTACTCTGTTCCTGCCGTTGTATTTCTCGGAAGGGCTACTGGAGCAAGGGCTAGCGGTCACGTTGTTAGGGGTAAGGATGATGATAAAGACTGCAGCCTCTTTGAAAAGATAATTACCCTATGGAAATGTGATGATTGATTGAGTAACTGGATTTTTTCTTTTGATCCTCGAACGATACTATAGTATTTTGAGTATGGGTTAAAATGAAACTTGCTCATTTCCCAAGACAGTTCCGCATCAGACGTGGGATTTGAATGTTAAACATCCCATGATATAATCTCCTTTAATCAGAATCTGAATAAGAGAGTTAGATAGAAAATAGGTAGAAGATTGATCGATACTGCCAGGAAGGGTTTTCTAACCAGCTTAAATCATTCAATTTGGCGGCGTAGCTCAGAGGTAGAGCAGGGCTCTCATAAATCTTACTAGATACAAGTTTCCTAATGTTTACAGTAGATTTATGAGAGTTTATGCCTAACCCTGGAGGTAACTTGGTTAGGCAATAGTTAGGCAAATTAGTCACCCTTTTCTCCTCTTTCTCTTGCTCTCTCCTCTAGTTTCTCAACAATCCATAATCTAACCAATGTGCTCATGGGAGTATGGAGTTTCTCTGCTTCTCTCTTTAGCTTTTTAGCTTCTGGTATAGCTCAGTATCCAGGAGTAGCATTATGGTATGTGTTTTCTTGGCTTTATTAACTCCCTTATCCATGTAAATTATTATAATAATTCCTTAGCATTTGTTAAGAGGTTTTTTAATAATTTATTCTGATTCTGTTATTATTTGCTGAGCTGGTAACTGAGAGCTGTGAGAGTATGCTTGGCTATAACTACCCCCTCCACATGTACCCCAACCCCATAGCAGTAATACAATATCCCCTATGGTTTCCTTTAATTGGTTACTGTATTTGTTGATAGTACAGGAAATAAGGAAACCTTTGGATATTATTTTTCCTAGCTTTTCCCCTGTTATTTTATCAAAAAATATCAATAAACCCCGTTTTAGATAGCTTTAATTAGAAAAAACTAATAATTACAGGGAATTAAGTATTATCAAGATTTTATCAATTTGGTTCTTATTGGTATTTCTTATTTACTAAGCTCCTAATGTAATCCCTTGATATCAAATTAATTTTTTTTTTTGTAAATATTTATTACCATACACCCTACAAACTACAGTAGAAGTGCCTCTCTTTAGGCTAGTGGGCCCAAGAGCTACAGGGGAGTCCTAAGAGCTATGAATTATAATGAGCTTATAGCAATAGATGATTCCAAATGGTTTAGTGCTCTACTTCCTTTGAAGAGAGCGAAACCAATAAAAAGCAATCCTCTAATCATAGGGTTTGATACAGAATTTGTAACAAGAGATGGAAAACAAGAACTACTTTCAATCCAATTTACTACCGGTAATCATTCACTAGTTATTCCTTTCACAGATTCAAAAGCTATTAATGATATTATAATAGATATTTTTAGAATGGTTGGAGCACCTGTTGGAAGGATTAAATCTGCTGGGTTGTATAACTTGATACATTTGTTCCTCGTTGATTCTGGATACCAAGAGATTCCTAAAGATATATATCTTATTTCACATTTCTCACAAGCAGAGCTCTCTAATCTGGATAATCTTCATGATGTGGAATTGTTTCAAGCATCAAGAGGATTATTTGGAGAATTCAAATATAAGTGTCCAATCACTGGAAATATCTCTACAATCCATATTAAAGATTTATTTAGCATCTTCAGCACAAGTTTAGAGAGTGTGGGGGAATATCTTGGCATTCCAAAGGTTTCATTGGATGTGGGTGATAGACCAGAGAGCTATTGGAAAGAGCACATGGATAAGCTATTTAATGAGCATCCTGAGAAGTTCCATAAGTACGCTTCAAGAGATGCTGAAATCTGTTATCACGCTTACATCAAAATAAGGGAGTTCTTTTTAGAAAAATACAAAATAGATATACTCAATTTCAATACACTACCATCAATAACGGGATTCCTCTTTAGGAAGGATTATCTCAAAGAACCTGTAACTCCTACTAGAATCACAGAAGTTTCAAAGAAACGAAAGAGAAATTTAGTAGATGGTTCAACTAAGTTCTATGATGTAATCCAAAAACAGGAAATCTTTGATGGTGATTTGAATGTAAGATATGCAGCATTACAAGCATATCATGGAGCTAGAGTTGAATCATTTTACAGAGGGAGATTAGAGGGAGTAGATTTGGCTTACTATGATGTTGTTTCCCTGTATCCTTCAAGTGCTATGCTTCAACCACTCCCTGTTAAAGATACCAGATGGTTCAATTTTAGAGAGCTACAAGAAATAAATCCCACTCTGTTTGAGGAGCTTGTTCATACTGGAGAGGGATTCATAGAGGTAGAGTTTAGCTTTCCTGAACCCACAATGTTCCCATGTTTAGCAGTATCAGGGGCTAGAGATGCAGTTCTATATTTTCCTCTAAATGGAATTGCTTATTGTACCTTATCAGAGCTTAGATTAGCTCTCAAACTAGGCTTAAGAGATTACAGGGTTCTCTCTGGTTTTGCTTTCCTTCCTGGTGATAAAGAGAGGCATCACCCTCTAAAGCACTATATGGAAGATATGTTAGAGCTTAAAAACAATTCTGCTAAGGGAAGCATTGAATATGAGTTGTACAAGCTTCTAATGAATGCTCTAGTTGGGAAGCTTGTTGAACGCAATGAAGAACACACACCACTAGAGCTTGTTAAAGAGGGTTTACTTCCAAGAGAAGTATTAAATAGAATTACTAGAAGAACTAGTAAATCAAAATCAGTAGGTTCTCTCTGGAATCCTGAGTGGGCTAGTTTAATCCTTGGCAAAGCAAGAGCATTAATCTCTGAATTTGTAGCTAAAGGAGCTTACTTTGTATCAACTGATTCTGTGCTCTTGCCAAGAGATATAGATATTTCCTGTGATGCTCTTGATGAACTCAGAAGCGTAGGTAGTGATTTAAAACTAGAGCTCCCTGTAACACATGGAGTTCTCATTAGAACTAGGTTGTATGTACTAAACCCACTGGAGCAAGATTCAAGCAAGCAACATATAGCTAGGCATGGAGTGCATTGCTCTAAAGAGAAGTTCCTGGAGATTATTAGAGATGGGTTTATCAGTAAAGAAATCCCTGATTTAACCTATAAAGCTGAGAAACTCACTAAGTACCATGAATCTCTGAGAACAGGTAGAGCATTGAACTCACCCTATGAGTATGAATCTAGTATTAACCTCAAGTGGGATGGAAAGAGAAAATTAATCTCTCCTGTAGAGAACCCATTTAGTGAATCTAGTTGGAGCTTACCTTTAGGTTCTCCCGAAGTAATCAATAACAAGCAAAGGAAACCACCAAGAGCTAAAGCTGGTAGAAAACCAGGCAAGAGATTAATTACAGAAAACAAGGAAGCTATTAAGGAGCTTTATCAAAAGAGTTATACCCAAGCTCAAATAGCTAAAGAGCTTGGTTTGAGTAAGGGATATGTTAGTAGGGTGGTAAAAGAAATAAAAGAGCAAGGAGAAATTAGGAATGAGATTTGAGTATATGTATAAAAATATAGATGAGTACAAGGATAAATTAACTAAAATTGAGGAAGTAATTAAGGAGTTTGAGGCTTCTGGTGTTGAGTTATCTTCTGATGATAATAGGCTAATCCAGCATCCAGAACAATTTCTTGGGAATGTTTATAAGCTATACTACAGGTGTTTTGATAGAAACTCTTTGTCTTATAAAATTCTTAGAGTTCTTATAGGTAATAGAGATACTGATTTGCTCTATCCTAAGTATGAAGGTTTAGATAGATGGTATGATTCAGATGTTGATAGAGAGATTTTGGGGAGTAATTTTACCTTTCTTGGGAGAGAAGAGTATAAATACACTTACAAGTTAAAAAATCCCTTTGAGTATCCAGATAAATATAGAAACTACATCTCCTCTACACTCTCTAGCTCTTATATGTGGATTAAAACCTCTGTTAAGAATTTCTCTTGTGATAAACCTGTTAACAGGGGATATACCCCAGGTAAGGGTGTTGTACTCTACAAGTTCTATACAGAGGATTTACAATATTTCTCTATAATTAATTTTACTGCTTGTAACCTTGATGAATACTCTGGGTTAAACACACTTTCTCTTAGGGAAGTGGGGAGAAGAATTCAACCTTGGGCAAGTGAGTTGATGAATTTCCTTGTAGAAGCTTGGATAAGAAGGAAGTATAAGGAAGCACAACGGCATATCCAGAATGGTATCAATAGTAGGGAATTTAGCTTTAGTAAGGATATAGATAATCTCCTGATAAGCAATGTAGGTGAGTGGGGGGATAATTGGAGAGAGGATTTCCAAAAAAGTATGTGGATAGAGTGTATTATGGATGAAATTATGGAAATAATAAGTTTTGATACTATCTTGCATAATCCTGATAGATATAGGGAATTTGTTGAGGGTATTAAGTGGGGGAGACTAAATTTAGAGTGTTTGGGGTATACTCCCCAAAAGCACCCCATTAAAGCTGGGGCTTAAGTGTACTATGTGTATTTGAAGCTGGCATGATGGGGTCAATCTTGTTTTTTTTTATGGAAAAGTGCTATATTTGTAAAGGGGGAATAATAAGATGAAAATATTCATAGCTTTGTTGGTAGTGTTATTCTTAGGTATGAGCTCCTCTTTTGCTGAGGATTCCAGCTATAAATGGATGGGGTATACATCCAGTGGTAATTATATGTGGGGTAATATGAAGCACACACATAACAATAGCTATAAGATAAGTGGCTATGATTCCAACGGTAACTATTATTGGGGTAGAGCTAAGCAGAGCTATAGCAATCCTAATAAGTTTAGTGGTACCCTATACAATAGTAATGGTGAATTTATTAATTTCACCCTGAAATCAAGGGATTGGTAAACATCCTATTAAATAATGCATACAGGCATTTTACTCTCTGCTAGGTGGGATGGAATTAAGAAACTTTGGGAATATACAAGTTAATGGAAAAACAAAGGAGAGATTGAACAATTTAGGGGATTGCTCATAAGTTAGATATACCAAAATACTCCCTCACTCTTTTAGTATTCAGATACCATAGAAATAACCCCCAAACAATTGTAGGTACTAAAGAGCGAATAAAAGTGGTTAATTCTAACTCAATTAGACAATAAACCCATACTAAAAGAATATTGAGAGCAAATATAGCCTGGGTAGCATACCATGCCCATTTCTTCCCTTTTAACAGTTTAATAGTCACAAACAGCCCAATGCCACCGCTTAGAAGAGAACTTACTCCCCATACTTCTAGTTTAGGTGTAAACATAAGCACAAAACTTAGAATAATAGCTATACAGTTGCCTATTACCCATATTATTCCCAACACAGTGAGCCAGGTGGGGCGTAAGGGAGCTTCAGCTCCTATTTTTTCTAGCACAATACCCTGGATTTGTTTTATTGCAGAGGCAAATTTATCCACGTTTCCCTTAAGTACTATTTCTCCTGTATCCATCTGAAGCACTATTGTACCTTTGCCTCCATATAATAAAACCCTCTTTATTTCATTTTGAGAAATAGAGTAGTTTTTAGGAGGACCAAATGATAATATTGGAGAGAATAGAAGTTCTTTATCCCTAAAATTTATAGTTATACCTTCATTCTTAAATCCAGGAACTCCAGATATATGTGTTAACCCTTTTATTTTTATTTCCTTTGCTTCTCTTTGCTCATTATACAGCTCTCCACAGTATGGGCAATATGTTGAATCGCTAGGGATTTCTTTTTGACAGCTACTACAAATCATTGTTTCCTATACTCCAGAAATATTTTATAGCATACTTTTGATGGAAAAGTATATAAAGTATATATCAAAAAAAAAATCCAAATCTAGAACTAGAAAAAGTTTCTTAGAATCCGCTATTTAATTGCTATAAGCTTAGGCTTATTCCAAGGTAGCTTTTCCACTGTATTAGCTTTGTAGCTTGGTGATAAATGAGCATATATCATAGTGGTAGATATTTGAGTATGCCCAAGTAACTCTTTCACACTCACTAAATCCACTCCATTCATAACTAGGTGTGATGCAAAGCTGTGTCTAAGCATGTGAGGGGATGCATTAATCCTTGCTTTCCTACATGCATTGTAGAAACTCTTTTTAATGCTCTTTAGTTTACTACCATCTGGCATACAAAACACAAACTCCCTCTGGTAATACTCTCTAGGTAAAACCCTCTCTGTGTTAGGGTGTGGGTAGTTATCCTGTAACCATAAAAGGGTTTGATACAATTCTTGATTCATGGGTATTACCCTAAAGCTATTGGTTTTCTGGCTTCTTACTAGTAAGGTTCTCTTGCCAAAATCAATATCTGAGAATTTTAGGTTGAGTATCTCATGGGTTCTCATTCCTGTATTCCTGAGCACTAAAAGAATGGGTTTCAAGTGAATGCTGGCATTCTCTATTAACCTATCAATCTCCTCTGTACTCAAGAATTTTATTGGGTTGTTATTTGGTTTGAGCATCCTGATTTTCTTGAATGGTGTATCTTTGAGGTTTCTCCATTCTACAGCTTTATTTAACATAAATCTTAATACTGCTAACTCTTTATTAACACTCCTTGGTTTCAATCCCTCATGTACTCTCTTGGCTTTATAGCTCTCTATCATCTGTGTATCTATCTTAGTTAGTGGGATATTGCCAAAGAATGCTTTTAGGGGTTTCATAACCTTAAGCTCTCTGTTATAAGAACCAGGAGCTTTATTGGTTAAACAATACTCCATGTATCTCTCTATGTAATCAAATAGTGTGATATGCTTAATTTCATGGATATTTAATCTATCCTTCTCAAACTCTAGCTCTAGTTGTTTCAGGATTCTCTTGGCTTCTTTCTTATCTACTTTCCCTATCTTTCTCCATATCTTTTTCCCTGATACAGAGAACACAGCAAAGTAAGCACCATGATTGAAAACTAGGCTTGCCATGATATACTCTCCTTAATCCAGAATTTGGATAAGGGAGTTAGGCAATAGTTAGGCATTTTGTGGTAGTATCTAATTGGAGCTTGTAACCAGCTTAAATCATTCAATTTGGCGGCGTAGCTCAGAGGTAGAGCAGGGCTCTCATAAGGCCTTTGTCGGGGGTTCGATTCCCTCCGCCGCCATTAGTGGTTTCAGAGAGTGCGTAAAAAAACCCTCGGTCAAAGCTCAAGGCGTTTTGCGATGATCTCTTTCATTATCTCTGATGTTCCAGCCCCTATTGTGAGAACCCTCGCGTCTCTATAGAACCGCTCTATGGGGAACTCGCGCATGTATCCGTATCCACCGTAGACCTGGAGTGCCTCATAGGCAATCCGGTTCGCCATCTCTGTCGTAAAGAGCTTTGTCATCGAAACCTCCATATCCGTTGCCTTTCCCTGACTGAAAAGCCAGGAGACATAATAGGTTAGCTGTCGTGCAGCCTCAACATGGGTAATCATATCGGCTATCTTATGACGGATCACCTGGAACTTTGAGATCGGACGGTCGAAGGCGACCCTTTCCCGCGCATAGGAGATGGCGTCTTCGAGTGCCTTTTGTGAGGAGGAAACCGATATTATGGATATTACGAGCCTTTCACGCTGAAAGTTTTTCATGATCTCACGGAAGCCCTCTCCTTCCTCCCCAAGGAGATTCTCCGAGGGTACCCTACAGTCTTCAAAGAAAAGTTCCGCTGTATCGGAACATAGCCATCCCATCTTGTTTAGCTTTCTTCCAACCCTTAGTCCTGGTGTTTCCCTCTCGACTATAAATATAGAGATCCCCTTATGGCGGGCACGCTCGTTCATCTCGCCAACCCTTGCCACAACGAAGTAGAGGTCGGCACTTACACCGTTTGTGATAAAGATCTTGCCACCGTTTAGAACATAGTGCTTTCCGTCTCGTTTTGCGTATGTGTGGATTCCGGCAACGTCAGACCCTCCGCTTGGCTCCGTAACCGCGATGGCGCATATCTTTTCTCCCCTGGTTATCTGTGGGAGATATCTCCTCTTTTGTTTTTCCGTTCCGAGTCGAAGGTAAGGAGAGGCCATATCCGTATGCACGCTTACGCTTATCGGAAATCCCATTGCGCCGCATCTTGATATTTCCTCCATGAAAACCAGGGTGTGGAAAAAATCCGCTCCTGCTCCACCATACTCTTCGGGATACTCGATTCCGAGAAAACCAAGCTCTCCCATACGCCTCCATATAGAGCGTGGAATTTCCCCTCTCTCCTCCCATTCCTCCGTGTATGGTGTTACCTCTTTCTCGACGAAACGTCTCACGCTTCTACGAAAGGTCTCGTGCTCTTCTCTAAGTATCCAAGACATTTTCCCCTCTCTTATATTTGGCCATGAAGACAGGAAGACACTAGGATTCCCTAGCCGTTTGGCATCCCTATAGTAAAAAACCGCCCCGCAAATGTATCCACCATTCTTAATTAAGTATATCAACATGCGTATTAGTTCGGAAGCAGAGTGAAGATATGCATATAACTACTAGTTGACTTGGAATTTCAGTTGTGCTATATACTAGCCAGCGATGAGAAACGTTGCAAAACCCCTCCTCAAAAAACCACCTTTGACGTTCATACAGCAGGGTCCTCTGTGATTAATCCGGTCTCGGGTACGGGGAAGGTTTTGCTACGTTGACCAGTGGTTTTAAGCCCTGACAAGTAACACCTTACTTTGGAGGTTCAGATGATTATTGGAGTACCCGTCGAATCTTATCCAAATGAACAGCGGGTCGCACTGGTGCCCGTATCGGTGCCTACATTGGCTAAGAAGGGATTCGAGGTTTTGGTGGAAAGAGGGGCAGGTGTGAAGGCTGGTTTCTCCGACGCTTCGTATGAGGAGGAGGGGGCACGCATTGTCCCCAATAGGTCCCAACTCTTTTCCTCGGCCGATATAATCCTCCAGGTGCGCGGTCTGGGTGCCAACCCAGAGTCCGGATACGCTGACCTGGAACTCTTGCGCTCCGGTCAGGTGATCGTTGGACTTCTTAATCCCCTTGGGGCTCCAGAAACAGCGCGGGAACTCGCGGTAAGAGGGATTACGGCCTTTGCCCTTGAACTCCTCCCGCGTATCAGCCGGGCCCAGTCTATGGATGTCCTTAGCTCAATGGCCACGATAGCCGGATATAAGGCCGCTCTTCTGGCCGCAGGAGCGCTTAAGAGGGTGTTTCCCATGATGATTACCGCCGCTGGAACCATTACGGCCGCTAAGGTCTTTGTGATAGGGGCAGGTGTGGCTGGACTCCAGTCTATCGCTACCTCCCGCCGCCTGGGTGCCGTGGTACAGGCCTATGACGTTCGGCCTGCGGTAAAGGAACAGGTTGAAAGCCTCGGGGCGAAGTTCGTGGAACTTGGATTGGAAACCGGAGAAGCCGAGACCTCAGGCGGATATGCCAAAGCCATGGACGAGGATTTTTACCGTCGTCAGAGAGATATGATGGCACGCGTTATAGCCGAGAGTGACGTGGTCATAGCCACGGCCTCGGTTCCGGGCAAAAGGGCCCCGATCCTAATCACCAAGGAGATGGTTCAGGGAATGCGCCTGGGGTCGGTTATCGTAGACCTGGCTGCTGAATGGGGAGGAAACTGTGAGCTTACACGACCCGGAGAGACCGTAGAGGTTAACGGTGTCACGATAATCGGTCCGATAAATCTACCCTCTACCATCCCGTTTCACGCTAGCCAGATGTATGCTAGGAACATAACTGCATTTCTCCAGAACCTGATGAATAACGGCAACTTCCAGCTCAACATGGAGGACCAGATCATTCGTGACACCCTCCTTACCCATTCGGGAGAGGTGGTTAACCCACAGGTGCGTGAGCTTCTGGGCCTTCCTCCCTCTCTCCAAAAAACGGATGAAAGGGGGAGCGGTTCCTGATGGTATGTCCCACTGTGACCCTCATATCGGCCAAAGGGCATATGGATAGGGGAGGCATGACCTTTGGCAAAACCCTACTTCTAAACGGAGGCAAGACCCATGACAACTGAACTCGAGATTGGACTTTACATATTCATGCTCGCTGGATTTCTGGGGTATCACCTGATCACGCGTGTGCCCCCTTTGATGCATACCCCGCTTATGTCTGTTACCAACGCCCTATCCGGGATCTCTTTGGTTGGCTCCCTTGTGGTTGCCGGCTCCAATCACGACACATTGAGTAACGTCTTCGGATTCATAGCGGTATCCTGCTCCTCAACCAACGTGGTAGGCGGCTTTATACTAACAGACAGGATGCTAAAGATGTTTAAGCAGGGCACTCCAGGTGTACCGATTACCCAAAGAGAGAACGGGAGGGGGCCGGTATTCAACATAAACTCGATAGTTCTACCCGCTCTTTTTGCCTCTCTTATCGCTATCCTTATCTGGTTTAAAGACATAAAAGCGTTTCTTAATGCCAATGGGCTTGACCCTGCAAATGCCCTAAGTATCCTCTACATCTTCTCCGCCGCCATGTTTATCATGGGATTAAAGGGGCTTAGCTCTCCAAAGCACGCAAGGAGGGGTATGTTCCTTGCCGAGTTCGGTATGTTCCTTGCCGTAATCGGAACCCTTTTCCATCACCAGATTGTAAACTTCCACTGGATTACAGCGGGGCTAATCATAGGCTCCATCGTTGGCGGTGGTATGAGCCTCTGGATACCGATGACCGCCGTACCTCAACGAACAGCCCTTTCACACTCCCTGGGGGCGTTGGCGGCCTCCCTTATAGGGATATCCGAATACGTTAGGCACACATCGGAGTTTTATGAGCATGGAGTCCAGTTCAGTAGGGTACTAATGACAACCATCGGCTTGGAGGTCGTTATAGGTAGTCTGACATTCACGGGAAGCCTCATGGCCGCTGGAAAGCTCCAGGAGCTCCTGCCCGGCGCTCCTATAACCTATAGAGGACAAAACGTTTCCAATATAACCCTTCTTGGAATCGTACTGGTTAGCCTCGTTTATCTCATTTATAATCCCTTTGCGGGATGGGTTTTTTATCTCATGGTTGCCCTTGCCTTCCTCTTCGGTTTCCTACTCGTTATTCCAATTGGTGCGGCGGACATGCCTGTTGTTATGTCTCTTCTTAATTCCTATGCTGGCTTGGCCGATGCGTCTATGGGTTTTGTGCTTATGAATAAAATCCAGATCATAACCGGTTCTCTCGACGGCACGTCGGGATTTCTCCTCTCACTTCTTATGTGCCGTGCCATGAACCGTTCGGCAACCAACGTTCTCTTCGGTGCGTTCGGTAAGGTTTCGGAGGATGCCTCTCAGGGGAAAACGGACGACGCAAAGGGAACGATAAGGAGCATCCAGGCTGACGAGGTTCCCGCCATCTTGGACGGTGCCCGGTCCGTTATAATCGTTCCTGGTTACGGTATGGCAGTGGCCCAGGCACAACACGCCGTTAGCGAACTCGCCAAGGTGCTTAAAAAGCGTGGGGTAGATGTCAAGTACGCAATCCATCCCGTTGCTGGCCGCATGCCGGGACACATGAACGTGCTTCTTGCGGAGGCCGATGTCCCGTATGATGAGCAATACGAGATGGAACAGATAAATCCCTATTTCCCTGAGGCCGATCTTGCCCTTGTAGTGGGTGCCAATGACGTGACGAACCCGGCGGCAAAGTATAATAAGAGCAGTCCACTATACGGTATGCCGATTCTCGATGTAGAGCGTGCTAAGTCGATTATCGTGCTAAAGCGGAGTATGCGTCCGGGGTTTGCCGGGGTGGACAACGAGCTATACTTTAACCCCAAGTGCATGATGCTCTTTGGAGATGCCAAAGACAGCCTGACCAAGCTCTTTTCCGTTTTGAAATAGATATGAAACCCGGTTCTCAAGGCGTGAATCAAACTACTATTCCTAACCCGGCTTCAGTCATCGGAACCGATCCTTTTTTGTTGAGGGGGAGTGACTCCTGTGGATACCAATCTCGGTTTTATCCTCTTATCCTCAATCGTCAGCCAGGCGGCAAGGGCGCTTACGAGTGTGAGTCCGCTTGTGATTATCATGACGATGCGGAAACTGTAAAGAAAGGATTCGGTAATGGATCTTTCGATCGCATACTTGAGCTCGCCGCCTATGTTGGATGGTATATGTATAGCCACCATCTTGATCCTTTGTTCAACAAGGGCCTGTTTGATTTCGGATGGGATTTTCAAAGTGGCAAGGTGGCCTTCAAGGCTGGTGTTAAAGACATGGAGTATGATAACGCCCAAAACCGCTATGGAAAGGAGTCCGGCAATCCTGGCTATGGAGTTGTTTATACCGGAGGCCAGGCCTGAGTAATTTTCCTCCACGGCATTCATAACAGTGGTCGTTAGCGGTGCAATGCTGATTGCCATGCCTAAACCGAGCACCACCACAGCCGGAAAGAAGGTTGACCAGTAGCTTCCTCCTATCCCAGGGATTGCGAAAAGCATATACCCGAATGCAACTGTGGTTAGCCCTATAACAAGTGGAACCTTCGCCCCTTGGCGGCTGACCATTGCACCGATTCGGCGTGAAAGAAGGGATATAATGAGGATTGAGGGTAGGAAGGCGGCTCCAGCGGATGTGGCCGAATAACCCTGTACCTGGATGAGGTTAAAGGGAATGAAAAACAGCGACCCGCCAAAGGCTGAATACAGAAACAAGGTCACCAGGTTCGCACCACTAAAGTTCTTTGAACGGAAGAGCTTAAGGGGCATCATGGGTATCTGTGTCCTAGCCTCGAAGATAACGAAGGCGATTAGCAATACGAATCCGAGTAACAACGTACCGAATACGATCGGGTGACTAAAGCCTAGATTTGAGGATTCGATTAGCCCAAAAACTATTCCCCCAAGCCCCGTTGTCACAAGAATGGCTCCCAATAGGTCCAACTTGCCGTTTCTCACCTCGTTTCGGCTCTCTGGAACGCGCCAGAAGAGGATGCAAAGCACTGCGATAGCCAGGGGGAGGTTTATAAAAAAGACGGCGCGCCACGAAACGTTATCAACAAGCCAGCCCCCAAGGACAGGGCCAAGTGCTGTGGTGATGGCCGTAAAGCCAGACCACGTGCCAATCGCCCGTCCGCGTTGCTCCAATTTGAAAGAGACGTTAATAAGTGCCAGACTGCCCGGCACGAGCAAGGCCCCACCTATTCCCTGAATAACGCGGGCGAGGATAAGATGCCCTGCACTCCCTGCAAGACCACAGTAGACGGATGCCGCCGTAAATAGCACGATACCTATGGTAAATATACGTCTTCTGCCAAAGTGATCCCCCAGGGAACCGCCGATTAGCATCAGTGAGGCTAGGAAAAGGGCATAGGCCTCGATTATCCACTGAACGGTTGTGATCGTCGCGTTGAGCTCCAACTGTAGCACGGGGATAACAACGTTCATGGCGGTGCTATCAATGAGGGCCATGCCGCTTCCCAGAATCGTTGCCGCAAGAACCCAGGTCCCGGAATCCCTTTTATGTTGAGTAATATCCAACCCAGGCTGAATGATGCTCTTGGCAGAGGCGTTTTTTGAAGTATAGCCCATTTTAGTCTCTGGTATAACCCCAGATATTTTCTTAATCCTAGGGGTTTTGTCAATCGATCCCTCTTAGTTGAGGAGGGTTGGATCCCCTTTTGAGAAAACGGTGTGGCTACAAGACGTCAGAAATCTTCTGGTTAAGTGTATATGCTCCTATTTGAGGTTGCAAATTAGGTTCTTTTATTAATGCGATAGATAGTAGGGCGGTTCGTGAACCTTCCCTCTTTACACAAAGATCGAAAAAATACAGAAGCTAGTAATCGAATATGTATTTATAAGGCCGAGATGTATTTTTTAATGGGCTTCTTCGGCCTGTACGCTAAGCCCTAGCTTCTTTCCCTCTCTCAGAACCGTGATATTTAGGCTCTTCCCACCTCTATTTTTGCCAGATACCTGTGGATGTCGTCCACGTCCTGCACGGTGGGTAGCGCAGGGGTTTTTATGTAAAATTTCAAAGAGGCATTCCCCCATCAACTTAGGCTGCATTCAAGACCTCCTTGAGCCCAATATCAAAGTTGTGTACCCGCTGTCTCGACCACCTCTAAATCCTTCTCCAAACACCAAACCGCTCCCGGAGCTACACCCTCCCACCTGTCCTTCCACACTAAAAACCTCTCCTTTGCCTCCTCCTTGCTTGATGCGTGAAAATACCCTCTTGCATTCCCCCAACAATTACTCTTTTGACACGCTAAATCTCCTTACCGGCAGATTCACACCGTCTATGAACAGATATAAAATATCGTCCTCTATAGGACCCCCCATCCACTTGCACATCTCTTGGGTAAGTTCCTTTTTTATCCTCGATACCGTTGAACTCGAATACCCCTTGCCAAACAGCGCCTTTGTTATTGGCTTCATCTTCCTTAATGAATAAGCTTGCAATATCATGGTCTATATTCTTCTCTTTTATTGCTCTTTTTATGAAGCCCCTGATATATTGACCAAGCCCATCGAGGAAAAACTCTTGGGTGAGTTCTGTTGTTGTCTCTTCCTCTAGGACATTGATTTGTTCTTCGTATTGTTCTAGTCTTTCTGTCATGGGGTATTACTCCTTTGTTTGTTTTTTGTATTTAAATTTCTATAAGGAGAATACCCCTTTTTACACAATATAGGTTACGCTACCAAACTTCTCTACCGCAACCGTTAAGGCGGGAAGCGTTGATGTCTCCACTGCCGTTAAGGAGAACAACTTCATAGAGGACTCGGTTGCCCAGGTTAATGGCTCGGATCGAAGGACGGAATTCAGGAGTAGGACTCAGATCGTCGCCTACCTAAAGAACCAGGATACGGCCTCTCCCGGCTCCATCAGGGTGACGGTTCTAAACACACCGCCCGGCGGAGGGACATCGAGCCCCTTCACACTCAAGGTCGAATAGACCAACTGGCCTTTCTTCAGAAAGGGCACTACATCAGGTATCCTTGAATCCCGTGGGAAAGAAGATCACGTATAAGAGCGCCGGTGTTAATGTCGATGCGGGGAATCTCTTTGTTGATCTTATAAAACCGCTTGCTAAATCCACGTATAACAAAGGGGTCGTAGGAAGGATAGGGGGATTCGCCGGTTTCTATTCACCTCCCCTCGATAGGTACAGGGATCCGCTCCTCGTCGCCTCTACAGACGGGGTTGGAACAAAGCTCAAGATCGCATTCATGATGGGAAGGCTGGACACCGTGGGAATCGACCTCGTGGCTATGAACGTTAACGACATAGTCACATGCGGGGCAGAGCCCCTATTCTTTCTGGATTACATAGCGACCTCAAGGCTGAAGCCCGAGGAGGGTACGGAGATAATAAAAGGAATCGTCAAGGGGTGCAGGGAGGCAGGATGCGCCCTCCTTGGAGGCGAGACGGCGGAGATGCCGGGCTTCTACAATAAGGGGGAGTTTGACATTGCGGGCTTTGTCGTCGGTATTGTAGACAGGAAGGACGTTATAGACGGATCGAGGGTAAGACCGGGAGACGTGGTTATAGGAATCGCCTCAAGCGGGCTTCATTCAAACGGGTACTCACTTGCGAGGAAAGTCCTCTTTGAAAGGTTGAAACTCGACATCTCCGACATCCCAAGCCCGCTCAGTAGGACACTCGGAGAGGAGCTTTTAGAACCGACCCGAATATACGTGAGGACGATCCTCTCCCTTAAAGAGGGGTTTCAAATCCGTGCCGTGGCCCACATAACGGGAGGAGGGCTTACGGAGAACATACCTAGGGTGGTTCCAAAAAACTGTACGGTCTTTCTGGATTCTTCTCTCTGGGAGATCCCTCCACTCATGAAGCTGATAAAGATCGGGGGGCGAATAGACAGGGAGGAGATGTTTAGAACCTTTAACTGCGGGATAGGGATGGTTCTCGTCGTACCTGAAGAGGAGTCAGAAGGGGTCTTAAGGAGGCTAAAAAGGCTTGGGGAGAGGGCAAGGGTTATCGGGGAGGTGAGAAAGAGAAAAAGGGGGGATGGGAATATCATAATCAGATAGATCTAAACCGACTAGTATAACTTCCAGCCGTAACTTATCTCGTACCTGAATACGGCCCTTACGTTTAGCCTCTCTAGGCTCCAGCTTTCCGGAAATGGACTGAAGGGAGATGCCACTCGAATCGCACGTATGGCCTCATTGTCTAGACGGGCGTATCCGGAGGAGTTTATGAGCTTCACATCCTCAAGCTGCCCATCCCTTCTTATCGTAAATATGAGGTAAAGTTCCCCCTGTTCCCCCTTTAGTCTGGATATTTCTGGGTAATTCCATACGCCCTCTATCTGCCGTTTCAGTTTTAAAAAGTAGGAGAGGTACCTGTATTCGGTCGTGCTCAGGTCTACCGTATCCTCTTTCTTATTCGCATCCCTTGAGCCCAGGAATTCCTGAGACCCCTCGCTCCGCTCGGAAAACTGACGGGGAAGGGCGCTAAATAGGTCCTCCTTTGTGAGGTTGGGCGTTTTTTTACTCCCCGGCTTTTCTTCGGAAAGCTCCGAATCCTTCTCCACCCTTGGAATGGAAGCAACCTTAGGGGATTTCTCTCTGGTCGTCTCTTTCTTGGCCGTTTTTATATCCTTAGACTCCTTTGACGGTTGCCGCTTCTGCTCCGCCTGTTTAGTCTGCTTAGGTTGAGTAACGGCGCTTACGCTACCCCTCTTAGTAAAATCGTCTCTCGTCTTTTCCTCAGGAGCCTGGTGGGACCTCTCGGCAAACCTCTTTGTTTCCTTTGGCGGCTCGGTCTCCTTCTCTTTTGGCACGGGCAGTTCTGTTATCTCTATTATCTTAGGCTCCTCTTTGGGTTTTACCACATGTTTGTCCACAGGGTAAAGTAAAAGGTAGATTAGGACAACGAGCAGATGAAAAAGAACGGATAAGAGGAGAAAGGGGATAATCGTCCTCTTTCTTCCATCCCTTTTTGCGGATCTTCGGGAAAACTCTCCGATCGGATTCACTATAGTTTTATAATACCATTACTCTCGGCCCGTCTCTATCCCCACCTTTCAAGGAGATACGGTTTTAGCTCCTCGAATTTGAGAGCCTGGGTTTCTATTAGAAGCTCCGCATCATAGGTCTTTAGCTCCCTGCTCTCTATCACAAAGGAGGCAACCCGCCCGAAATAGAGGGCCGTCATTGAGTCGACTATCCTTTCCCTGTCGGCTTCCCTGGCCTTGTTAAATCCCGAAGCGAAATCATAGACCGTCTTTACCCATACCTCAACTGGGAAATGAAATTCACCCATTTCAAGCGAGGCTATTTGACTGAGCTCGTCTATTCTTTCCCTCGGCAAGAACCCCTTCCAAAGACCCACGTATTCCTTCAATCCGGATTTAAACCCTTCTATCATCGGCCCAAGCGTTACCTCTACCGGTTCCGGATAGACCTCGGATATAAAGCCGTACATCGCCGTCGGCGCGCTCTCTTTAACCTCCTTCCATCTGTCTTCATAGTTCTTCATCAGCCTAAAAACCGTTGCCACGACCTGCTTGAACATAGGGCCAAGGGACTGACTGGGATCCTTTGCATCGTGGATCTTTGCCCCAAGAAAGGCCTGACAGATCCTAAAACCCTCGTTTATCGCCACAGTCGTCATCCATATATCGATTCCGAACCTCGCCACATCCGTCTCCCATGCGCCCTTCTCAAGGTAGCTCCTTATGAGCCTTCTTGAGATCCCGAAGTCCCCTCCAATCGGTTGTCTCACCCGCTTTCCGTAAAGGGCCCTTGTAAGTGGGTAGACGATCATATTCGTTATTGTGCCGTCGTATTTATGTCGGGAATAATAGGGAGATACGTAGTCATAACCCCTTCTTATAATGGGCCTTGCAAGGAGTTCTATCCATTCGGGTGTAACGCTTCTTAGATCCGAGTCTAGGAGCACACAGACCTTAACCCCCAGCCTGTCTGCAACCTCAAATATCGCCCTTAGGGCGCTTCCCTTCCCCGGAATCCCGTTATAGGTCGCTATCACCTGTGCGGCAGGGGAGACGGGATGGTCTATAAGGAGCGTGTGAAGGTTGTGATAGACTACGGTATCCTTAACCACCTCCTTGGTCCTGTCCTTCGACCCACCGTCGGAGTTTATAAGAACCGCCTTCATGTTTGGGAAGTACTTTGCAAGCCCGTACTCGGCTGCTCTAACGACGTGGCCGATGGTTCTCTCGTTGTTGAAGCTCGGGATCCCGACTACGATGTCGGCGTGCTCGATCTCTTCTACGTTCCTTCTAGCCTCCTCGTCGATATCGAGTATGTTTAGCTTTTTTTTCGTCTTCTTTGTTGCCATTTTTCCTTCTCTCCCCTTTATCTTAAGGCCTTTTGCAGAGATCTAAAACCGCTCTGTTCCATCCCTCCGGCCCTATCCCATCGGCAAGAACCAGATTATCGTGTTTTATCCTTTTGTCGTACCCACCACCAGGCCTTTGAACCAGAACCGGTATGTCAACGACATCGAGCATCGGGATGTCATTTGGGCTGTCTCCTATTCCTATAGCACGTAAGCCCGGAGATCCCCGCTTAAAGAGACCCAGAAGAAAACCGACCGCTTTTCCCTTATCGTTATTACCGGTTATATGGTGGAATATACCGCCTTCTATGTGATTTAACCCCCTTTGAGCTATCTCCTCCTTTATTCGATGGATCTCTTCTTTCCCACCGTATACTAGAAACGGCTCATCGTATTCGCGCACCTTGGCTAACTCGGCCATCTCCCTTGTAAGGCCTGAGACATCGGAGATCT
>CAZWVA010000017.1:2453-5923 GCA_964636885.1 uncultured Spirochaetia bacterium | reverse complement strand
CGATCGTCATTCCAGATAGCCCCCTTACTTCCACCCCGGTATCCCTCTTTATGGATTCTAAAGCCTCGACCAGTATCCCATGGGGGGTTCCGATCTCTATCACATGGTACCCGTCAACCCTCTTATCGTACTCGAAATCAAAAGGAAAGTAGCCTTCTGGTATAAAAATCCCACCCCCGTTTTCCGAGATAAAAGGCTCACGATTTCCGAGGAGCCTTCTATAGGACTCTATCTCCGCCCTGGTTTTACTGGTGCAGATCACAAGCGGTATATTTCTGGACTCGATAATCCGAAGTGACGGTAGGGCCGCACTGAACGAGTATGACCCGTAATCGAGTAGAGTCCCATCCAAATCGGTAAAGATCACAAAACTACTTGGCATTATCCTCATCTACCGCCTGTTTTAACTGATCGAGAAAGTCTGGAATCGCAGATGTGACCCTACTCCAATTGGGAATAAGGGGAGCACCGAGCGGGTCTTCACGAAAGCCCTTGCTTGCTATCCTTATACCCTTTATAAAGGTCTCTACGGCAAGCGCCTCTTCGTGCCTGTCAAAGTACAGGCTGTTTATCGCCGCATCGTCGCTATACATCTTTATAGTATCCTGTGCGGTCCTTATATACGTTGCGATCAACGTATTAAAGAACCCTTCTGAAAAAACTATCCCCTCAGTGGCGAGCGTTCTGAAGAGCACCTTTGATATATCGACACACATCTTAAGGAGCCCTCCTTCTGGATTATCGGAGGATAGCTCCTGGTGTTTATGTTCGTAGTTATCACAGAGGTCTACCTGGCAGATCCTCCTTGGAGAGACGTTTCTAAAGACCTCGGCAAGAACCCCGACCTCCAATCCCCAGTCGGAAGGGATACGGTTTACCCTCGCCAGGTCCACCTTCATCGAGAACTCACCGGCAAGCGGATACCTGAAGCTATCCATATAGACTAGAAAAGGGAGATGACCCAAGATCTTCTTTAGTGCCCTTATTACGGGTGTGATAAAAAGCCTCGTTACCCGACCGAACATCCTATCGGTTACCCTCGAATAGTAACCCTTACAGAACTCGTAATCCAAATTCGGATTCGCAACGGGATAGCACAGCCTCGTTAGAAGCTCCCTATCATAGGTTAGGATATCGCAGTCATGCGAAGCTATAACCTCGATGGATTCTTCTGCAAGCACGTATCCGTAAGCGATCCACACGGCTCTGCCCTTTCCGGGCCCTCCTATTTCAAGCCCGTTTTCTTCAAGGAGCCTAAAAAGAGAGGCGATCCTCTCACCGTCATCCCATATTATCCTGAGTCTCTGAGGAAGAGCGGAGAAAAACTCCCTTGCGCGTTCGAATTCGTCCCTACTCGCCCTCCCAAGGGTTACGACTATCTCGTTTAGATAACCGACCCTCCTTATCTCTTCGATTATTTTCTTTAAGGCTTCCCTTTCCAACTCGGAGTATAAACAGGGAAGGACGAGGACGATTGGGCGATGCTCGGAGTGCTCTCTTAGGTCCTCCTCCAGCTTCTCGAGGTTGTCCTTCCTCAGCCTGTGTAGTGTGGAAATAAGCTCTGTCTGGTGAAAATCACCCATGATTATCCTCCCGGCTGTTGGTTGCTTTGAAGAAGACAAAACCCTGAGAACCGGATCCGAAGAAGGAAGATGTGACCAACGATTAGGAGACGAAACTTAAATAATATAACCGATATGCCGATGGGTCTCAATCCGAAAACCGATGTTGAGAGAACTCAATAGCATTTTTCCGCCCTTAAACCGGCCTTTCTAAGATCGTCCTCAAAGGCGGCAAGGATCTGCCCCAGGGCATCATTCCAGCCTCTTCTATGAGATCATTATATAACTCAGATCCCCTTTTCTATAGACAAACTCCCTCCCAGAAAAACCGGGCGAGATCTGAAACCTGCGTATCTCAAGGACGGCTTCGGGAACAGGAGACGAATCCTCGGCATCCCTCGATACGCTTGGGATGTAGTAGTTTCTCTCAGGATAACCCTTTCCGAGGCCAACGTATCCTGCTAGAAAGAGAAAAAAAGCAGATAAGTTCCGATACCGTCTCCGGGAATCCCTTTCGAGGCGGTTTTAAGGTTCCCTGCAGCCTCGGCGAGGTTTCTAATCTCAAATCTTCCACCACCCTTCTCCTGGAGCTCACGGAGCCTTACGAATAGGGCGATCCCTGAGACGTCGCAGTAGCCTATTCCAGAGGCATCTACGACGACCTCATTTGATGGACCCTCTTGAGGACGCTCATCGCTTCCCTCCATATCCCTCCTACAGTATACGAATCGAGATGGCCGACTATTGTAAGAGTGAGGCTCCCGTCCTTACCGCTTATACTCAGGCTTGCAGAGGGTCTATCCTGGGGCTTATAACTCATTTGGTTCCTAGAATACGCCGAACGGCTGAGATAACAACAGGATGGAGCTTCCCATTTGTCCCCACGATGCCCTTATTCCGACTCAATCCCCGTCCCAGTGAGAAGTCGAGAGGAAAACCGTAGGCATCCGTGACCTCCCCTCCGGCCTCTTTCACGATAATCCAACCAGCGGCATGATCCCATATCCTCTCCACGTACTCATCACTCGTGGGAAGTCGCATGTAGATCGAGGCGTCCCCTCGGGCGAGAGCCGCGTACTTACACTGGCTATCGATACGCAGGGGAGGCGCTTTTATGCCAAGCATCTCCGCAACGCGCAGGGCGTCGCCATGAGAGGAATGAGAGGATTCCACCGATTCGCAAAAAGAGGCAACCGATGGGTCTTCAATCTGAGATACCCCGATCGGTATTTCAGTATTATCGGAAAACGAGCGCATAACCGTCCCCTGTTCCCTAACGGCGATAAAGAGGCATCCCTTGGCTCCCCCTGGATCCTCGGCTCGAAGCGGGAGGTTCGGACAGCCTAGGACGCCTAGGACAACCTCGCCGTCTTCAATAAGGGCGAGGGCCACGGCGTATTGTTCTCCACGTAGAAAGCCCTTTGTACCATCGATCGGATCAATCGTCCAGAAGCGGCCTCTAGGTCCCCCCTCGAAACCCCCGTAATCGATGGCGGCAAGAACCTCGTCTTCTTTTAAACCAGGGGTTATAGCGTTTATGTGTTCCAGAACCCTTATCCTTAGGTTTACGGCCTCTTGAGACCTGAGAAGAGAGGAGTCCTCTTCTGCCGCTATGGGGTCGTCTGGAAAGGCCTTCATAATATCGAGGCTTATTATCGCCTGAGCGCCAAAATCGGCAACCGTAACCGGGGACCTATCACTTTTATCCATTACGAGTGAAGAACCGACGGACTGGCAGAGGCGGGATGCCTTAAGCACGGCCTGAATGGCTGTAGAACGCTCTAATTGGTAATCCATTGTTTACCCTTGTAAGGAACTCCGCCAAAAATCAACGTGCTTATCGGTTGAGTACCCTTGACCGGTTAAGACCTGTGAATTCAATTGCCCAGAAACACCCGATTACACGAT
>CAZWVA010000017.1:0-2422 GCA_964636885.1 uncultured Spirochaetia bacterium | reverse complement strand
TAAAATGCAACGTAAGTCGAATGTCAAGCGAAGACGGGTGACCTCGCATACGAGACGATCTCCACCCTGCCCTACTCTGTATTTCGGTTACATTTTAGCCTGCACGATACGCGGCACTTGACAAAGGCATTAGATTTATGCGAATATAAAGTGAATTCCGGCAATAAGTACCTTTAAAGAGCAGAGAATTAGAGAAACCCTAGGGGAATTCAGGTGATGGGCGTGTTTGTTAGCGAAGTAGAGGATCTATTTAGCTCCCAGAAGATAAGAGGCTCGTTCAGCTCGTTCGGTATAGAGCCGACCTCATTGGACACGCCGTCCCCCAAGCTAGAGGAGATAATGGATAAGGTGGCCTCCGGGGAGACGATAAACAGGGAAGAGGCCCTTTTCCTTCTGGACATAGAGAATAGAGAGATCCCTTTTTTGCTTTTTGCCGCCTCAAAACTCAGGGAAAGGAGTAAAGGCAATGTGATCACGTTCTCTAAAAACGTCTTCATTCCACTTACACGGCTCTGCCGCGACCACTGCGGCTATTGCACGTTTAAGATCGAGCCCGAAGAGGGGGAGCTCTTTGTACCGCCTGAAGGGGTTTTAAACGCCGCTAGAGAGGGGGTGCGACTAGGGTGCACCGAACTCCTCTTTGTAACCGGCGATAAGCCAGAGCTTAAATACCCTGTCTATCGCGATGCACTTGGAAGACTCGGTTACAAAACCACGGCCGAGTATCTTATGGCTATGTCCGAAGCGGGATTAAAAGAGAACATATTCCCACATACGAACATGGGGGTCGCAAGGCGTGAGGAGCTTGCCGCACTCAAGGAGTCAAATGCGAGTATGGGGCTTATGCTTGAGACCATAAGCGAGAGACTTCTTAGAAAGGGAGAGGCCCACTATCGCTCGCCCGACAAGGTGCCGAGGCTTAGAATAAGGACAACCGAATACGCAGGGGAACTCAGAATCGCATGGACATCGGGGATCCTCGTAGGAATAGGAGAAACGTGAGGAGAGGATAGATTCCCTATTTGCCATAAAGAGGCTTTCAGACGGTTACGGTCATATTCAAGAGATAATAATCCAGAACTTCAGTCCGAAGCCCGGGATTATAATGGAGAGGTATCCGACTCCGACATTTCTCGATATGATTAAAACCGTCGGTATAGCCAGGCTCATATTCGGGGAGAGGATGAACATACAGATACCACCGAACCTTAACCTGAGGACATACCCCCTTTTCGTATTCGCAGGGGCAAACGATTTGGGAGGGGTTTCTCCAATCACTATCGATTATGTAAACCCTGAGGCCCCATGGCCACAAGTCGAAAGGATGGAGAGGATACTCAAAGAGGCCGGTTTCATACTCAAAGAGAGGCTACCCGTATACCCAGAATTCATAGGAGAGGAGTTCTTAAGCAAAAATGTTCTAGAGCGCGTCAAGGGTTTTATCGATGATTTCGGCTACGTAGCGACCCAAGGAGGAAAAGATGGAGCTAATGGAGATAATTGAGAGGATAGAGGAAAACAGGGGTCTTGGCCTCGATGGTCTTCTCTCGAAGGTAAATGGAAGAACGGCTCAGATAATCGATAAGGCGCTCCAAGGAGGAGAGGTTTCAGTAGAAGAGGGGGAGTACCTCTTCAGCTTGCAGGATATGGATGAGATATCCCTTCTTGCTATTGCCGCGGATGAGATAAGACGCGAAGACGTTGGCGATGTGGTTACGTATGTGATAAACCGAAATATCAATTTTACCAACATATGCGATGTCTGGTGTGGCTTTTGCAACTTTATGGCTCCTGAGGGCGATGAAAGGGCGTATTTTCTCACAATGGAGGAGATCGCACAAAAGACCATAGAGGCCCGCGAAAACGGGGCGACCGAGGTCTGCATGCAGGGGGGGATGCACCCAGATATAGATGGGAGGTTCTACGTAGAGCTCATAAAGACGGTGAAAAAGGCGGTGCCAGATATGCATACACACGCCTTCTCTCCATTTGAGATCTACTACGGCGCAAAGACCCTAAACGTAAGCGAAGAGGATTTTATAGAGATGCTAAAAGACGTAGGTCATAATACCTTCCCCGGTACTGCCGCCGAGGTTCTGGACGAGGAGGTAAGGAAGATAATCGCACCGAGAAAGATAACGACGGATGACTGGATTAGGATCGTAAAGAAGGCACACAAGGCGGGTATGAGGACAACATCGACCATAATGTACGGTCATGTGGATAAACCCCATCACTGGGCCAAGCACATAGGGGTTCTAAGGGACATCCAGAAGGAAACGGGCGGGTTTACGGAGTTCGTGCCACTGAGGTTCATCCCATGGAACACCAGGCTCTACAGGCGTTCAAAAGGCAAGGTGATGGCGGGCCCAACAGATGTCGATCAGCTAAAGATGTATGGGGGTTCGAGGCTCATGCTTCG
>CAZWVA010000016.1:0-43835 GCA_964636885.1 uncultured Spirochaetia bacterium | reverse complement strand
CCTTTTTTAGATATTAATCTGACTGCGACTTTACATTCTCCAAGTGGTAGGAGCTTCGTAGTCGATGGGTTCTTTGACGGCGATGGTAATGGTGGTTCAATTGGTGATGTATTCAAGATTCGAGTCTTTGCCGATGAATTGGGTACTTGGACCTGGAGTACACGGAGTAATATCGATAGCTTAAATGGCAGGATGGGTAGCTTTACATGCTCTGGCATACTGAGGGGTGTTTTTGCCCAGGGGCCTATAGTGGTAAATCCTAAAAGGCCGCGTACCTTCAAATACCGTGAAGGAAAGCCCGTTTACCTTGTAGGAAAATTCCTAGATGTCGTTGCGCCTAGTCCGATTCGGTTCTCGCATACCCTTTTCTCCGAATTGCTTTCAATTAGTGATAGGAATGCCATGCTCGATCGCCACGTTGATATGGATCTCAATAAGATGAACATTTATATAGCTAATAAGGGGGACTATGGTGGTATCTCGACAACGCCATGGTTAGGTTTTTCCTCCTTGAATGATAAGAAACGCTTCGACCTTGGCAGGTGGCGCATCTACGATACCTGGACACGTAAACTTCGTGATGCGGGTCTAGTAGCCCATATTTGGCTTTTTGCCGATGATTCTGGTTTTGGTGATCTGTCCGTTGCCTATCGTCAGCTATTAATCAAGTACACCATGGCACGCCTCTCAGCCTACGTTAACACTATGTTTATACTCGCTCTGGAGTGGCAAGAAGGGTGGTCTAAGGATGAGGTTGAGAATCACGCCGACTTTATCCACAAACATAACCCTTGGAAGCGTCTGGTTAGCGTACATGGCCAATCTGGCGATTTTTCCTTCCCCTCTGCCAGTTGGGCTGACTACATGGACATACAGGGTGGTAAAGATCATAGCGCCGTCCACTCTATGGGTTTATTTAACCGTAACCTTGCAAGTAAGCCGCTTATCATGGAGGAGTTTTCATCGGGGGAAGAGGATACACAAAACCGGCAAAAGACATGGGCGGCCTTCACCGCTGGCACTGCCGGTCTGGGTACAGGTGCCTTTCTCAGACAGCTAGTCGAGTTTGTAACGACTGTGCCCTTTGAACGGATGGAGCCGGCAGATGGCCTGGTGGTATCGGGTAGTGCCTACGGCTTGGCCGAGCTTGGCCGTGCCTATGTCTTTTATCTATATAACGGAGGAGCCGTCAGCGTCGATCTTTCTACGGCTTCTGGCACTCTAGGTGTACGTTGGTTTAATCCGCGATTAGGCGGTTTTAGTTACGCCGGTGATATAAGCGGTGGTAGTGTACGATCGTTTTACGCACCTGACGATAACGACTGGGTGCTTTATATACATAAAGGTAGGTTTAGACTTTAATTAAAACAAGTGTAGGAACACATTGGAACTCTTTAGGGGTTTTAACTCACACACGGTGATGCCGTATATTTTTAATAACCACTCCTTATTATTACTGGTTACTATAAGTGCCATAGTGTCCATTTTTATTATATTGCCCGCTATTAAAGACACGAATGGATACTTAAATAGATTTAAGATAGCTCTCATCTTGGTGATAATCCCTGGATTTATATTTGGAATCTTAAACGGTATGCCTTCTGTTGTCTCTAACGGATACTTACAGTATGAGATGTACTATTTAATTGCCCATGTGGTTTCGTCGATCCTTAATCATCATTTACTGACCGCTTTGGGCACTGTGGTATTTGTTTTCATTACGTTGCCTACAATACTGGTTTCTCTTAACGCTATAGGTGTGAGTAGAAAAGCCAGTAACACCATTACATGTGCAATGGTACCATCACTGTTAATCCTCACTATAGGAGGATACTTGATAAATAAGTTATATTTGCCGGGGTTTTTTGAGTTAAAGAGTATAATAGGAAATGCAATATGGGCTATCACCTCTGCGCTTGTGGGATGGGCAGTGGTATGGCTAATCTTTAAGATATCTCAAATAAGATTTGATTTTTCTCTAAGGGTATATAATGCTGCGAAAGGTTGCTCATTCGGAATTTTGGGGCTTGTAATCCTCTTAAATTTGGCCCAGTATTTATATTTCTTGTCAATTAGACCGGATCGTCCTAATCTGATTCTTATCACTATCGATACACTGCGTGCAGACCACTTGGGCTGTTATGGATATCCACGCGATACCTCCCCCTTCATAGACTCGCTGGCAAATAGGGGTGTTATTTTTACAAGGGCGTTTGCTTCTATGGCTACTACTGCGCCTTCTCATGCGTCGATCTTAACCTCTCTGTACCCGATTCAACATAACGTACGCAAAAACGGTCATGTACTGGATGATTCCTTCCTGACAATGGCCGAGTTCCTTTTAGGGATGGGCTATAAAACGGCAGGATTCGTTAGCACGAATGTTCATTTCAAGGTAGGGAATATGAACCAAGGTTTTGAGTTGTTCGATGAGCCACCCAAAACTTCAAGCGAACGAGTGGCCGACCAGACTGTTAGTCGGGCTATTAAGTGGCTTGATAAGCGTACTTTGGATGACCGTTTCTTTTTATGGATTCATCTATTTGATCCTCATACCCCGTACAATCCGCTTAACAGATTTCCCGAACAATCGGCTGACGAAAAGGAGCGATTTGTCAATTTCTTACTCAACAGGCAACATATTGATTTCGACTTCTACGGTAAAAGTAGATATAACTTACTGAGTGTTATGGATTCCTATGATGGCGAGATCCTCGCTGTTGACAGTGCGATTCGGGACTTGTTTAACCATATGGATAAGAAGGGGCTTAACGCTAATACGATATGGATAATTACAAGTGATCATGGCGAGGGATTGGGCAATCATCGCTACAAAAGCCACGGCAGGTTGATATATAACGAGACTATACGCGTCCCACTTATTTTTTACTTCTCTTCCGGTACTTTTTCCAATCGAGTTGTGGATCATGTGGTTGAACATATAGATGTTCTGCCAACTATAGCGGAGCTAGTAGGCGTTAGGTCAAATGGCTGGCATGTATGGATGCAAGGGGTTTCTCTGGTACCCCTATTTTTAAAACAATACCAAAAGTTTCCAAACAAGTATGCGTTTTCACAACGAAGGGAGTACGATGGAGAGAATATAGTGACTTCGGAAGCAAACGATGAAGGTTATGAAGATGGAGAGAAATATGCGCTTCAAGATACAGAATACAAGTACATATTGCATACCAAGGGGGGAGACGAGTTCTTTAATATAGCGGATGATCCATATGAGGTGACTAACTTAATTGGTCGTGGCTTTGCAGAAGAGGATCGGTTGCGTGAGGCTCTTATTTCGAGGATCGGCGACTTCAAACGACAAATCGAGAGACAGCCTGAATCCGTAGATCAAGAAACCGTAGAAAGGTTACGATCGCTAGGGTATACGCAGTAGAAAGGATGCGCTTTTGCCAGACTGAACCTAAGTACGCTTTTAGAGCTTAGGCAAGAGCTTAGATTAACCGAGGAGGTAAACTTGGGTCTTTTCATTAGAGGATACTTTGAATTTGAAGAGGTGAAGCGGCTTGCCGTGAGAGGGATATTGTTCTCCGGCGCAATAGGATCACTATGGGCGGTTCTCTATTGGAGGAATGATATAGAGTTTGCTATAGCAATTATTCTTATCTATATCCTTTGCGGGTTTATTCTTAGTTTATCTATAATAGGTTTGGCAAATATCCTTGGATTAAAAATAAACCCAACCGGTCTTCTGGGGTTGCTTCTAGGTGCTTTCTGGGTAAGTCCTATTCTCCTATTCGGTATCGATGCCCACTACACCGACCTCGCTTTTAGCATAGAGGGACTCCTTATGATTTTCATAGCGGTTTTTGTGGTTTCTCTAATAGGTCTTCTATTTGGGTGCCTTTTAGACCGTTCTAGTCGTATTGTGAGGTTATTATTCGGCATCTTTTTCTGCCTTATTGTGCCGGTCTATTTTGCTCTAATGTTTCCTGAAAGATCAAAGTCGCATGCTTCTAATATCACCATTGTCAATCGATTGGATATGGA
This sequence comes from uncultured Spirochaetia bacterium, assembly GCA_964636885.1. Classification (GTDB taxonomy): domain Bacteria; phylum Desulfobacterota_D; class UBA1144; order Nemesobacterales; family CSP1-2; genus CAZWVA01. The sequence continues at coordinate 39,824 of CAZWVA010000016.1, read as the reverse complement.
ATTAAAGAAGACCGAACCCCAGACCCGTGTTATGGTGTTTGGTATTGATGGAGGGACCTGGGATGTGATAATCCCGCTTTTAAAACAGGGGAAGCTACCAAATCTAAGGGCTCTTATGGAGAATGGGCAGTATGGGATCCTCCATTCGGATGCGGGTAGTACCTATTCTCCGGTTGTATGGACCTCTATCTTCACAGGAAAGTTACCGAAGAATCACGGCGTAACCGAATGGGAGTTTAGCGATTCGAGAAACCGCTTCAGCAAGTCTCTATGGAATATCCTTAATGAATATGGCCAAAAAGCCATAACCGTTAATATCCCAGGTACATTCCCACCTGAAAAGATTCTGGGGATACAGATCTCTGGTTTTCCCATTCCTGAGGGGATACAGGGCCAGGGGTATGGCAGGATATATAGTACTGAGAACCGCAACCTTAAGATCGTTCCTACTTCCAGAATAACAATGAAACCAGAAGAGGGGTGGTTTTCGACCCCTACCTCCTATTCCCCTCCCTATGAGAGCCATATACCCTCTTTCGTAAAAGTAAACAAGTTAAGAAAATTGAGGTATGGGGTCTATAGTATCACTCTATCGAATCTATTTCTTGAATTTCTGGACAGGCGAGGGGTTTTTGAAAGCCAGGGACAATACTCTATGCTTATCATCGATACCACGGATGACGGTACCGTTAACTACGATACCCTCTATGTATTTACTAGAAAGAACGACTCGAAACCCGTAGCTGTGTTGAAGGAGGGTGAGTGGTCGGACTGGATTCGGTCAGTCGTTGACGGAATCGAAACGAGATTTAGGTTAAAACTGCTTACCCTCTCTAAGGACCGCTTTGAGATCTATGCTACGCCTCTTTTCCAATCCTCTTTCTCCCCTAAGATTCCATTTACATACCCGCCTGACTTCGCCTCGAAACTATCTAAGGAGATCGGTCAATACGTAGTTGAGGGGGCGGGATGGGTTATGTATAAGGATGAAATAACCCTCGATCTCCTTTACGAGCACCTCCACGACGTTGCAACCCAGCATGTGCGTGCCTCGGAGTATCTTCTTAAAACGGTTCCCGATTGGGCGCTTTTTGTGCATCTCTTTACGGAGTCTGACCGGATTCAGCATCCTTATTGGAGGTATTTTCAGCCGCAGTACTATAAATCCGTTGATGGAAGACTAGTAAGGAGGCATGGGGAAAAGATAAATTCCACGATGGAAAAGATAGATGCCCATATAGGGAGATTACTCAGTCACTTAAATGGGGACGCTACTATAGTCGTTGTGTCTGATCATGGCTTTCAGGCAAAACCAGATGAGAGTGAAAACGGAGAGCACAGCCCGGAAGGAATATACGTATTTTCGGGAAAAGGGATTAAGAACCACCATAGACCGTTGTCACTCGATGTAAAATCCTTTCCCAAAGCGAGCCTCATGGATATTTCTCCTACCATACTTTATCTTATGGGTTATCCAGTCGGAAGGGATATGGATGGGAAGGTGATTCTGAATGTCATTGACGGTAAGGAGCTAGAATGCTGTCAGGTGAAATTCGTGGATTCCTATGAGAGTGGTTCCTTAAAAAAGGGGAAAGCCAAGCAGATCATAGACGAATCAACCAAGGATCAATTGAGAAGCCTGGGTTATATGAAGTAGTTAGGTCGTTCAGATGGTTTTTAATATATAAGACTCGTTTCTAATCGATTAGTTGGGGGGATAATGATAAAAGGAATAGGTAAATCCAATTGGTTCAAATACCCTATTGAGGTTCTAACCCTTACATTCCTTCTGGGTCTTGTTGGAGGGGTTGTCCTCGGTCTTCTAAGGAGCTGGAGGTATGCATCAAAGGGGCTAGTCTCTGTTACCCTCGATGCCCTAAGGCTCGGTATAAACGAGGGGATTCTTGTGGTATTTATTCTACTCGTTTTATACGTGTGCGTGTTTTGGGTTCTTTACCGAAGGATCGGGCATGCGAAGTGGTCTTCCCTTATATCGAGTTCCTTTGTGTTGCTCCCTATCCTCCTATTCTTGGGCTATAGAATAAACAAGTTGTATATAAAGGGTTTTTTCGAGCCTAAGTCCATGGTATTAAACCTCATTATCGGAGCGGGGTTTATACTTTTATGGCTTTTAGTGTCGACTGGTCTTTTCATCTGGATGAGGTGGAGGTTTTTAAAGACAAAGACCTTTAGTATGAGGGCGCTGGGTGTGCTTTTTGGAGTGGTTTTAGTCTTTAACGGTTCGGTGTTATTATTTCACAGGTTGTATGTAAAGGATTCTCCCAATGTGATAATCCTGCTAATAGATGCACTGCGTGCCGATCGGTTGAGTTGCTATGGGAACAGTCGGAATACGACTCCGAATATAGATAGATTTGCGAGGGACTCTGTGGTGTTTACACAGGCGATAAGTCAGGCTACATTTACTAAGACCAGTATATCCTCTCTTTTTACCTCTCTTTATCCATATCAGCACGGGATATACGAAGGCAATACCAGGGATAGCGAGAATAACATAACCTCAGATGTTCTGGGCGAGGAGGAGACTACGCTTTCGGAGGTTCTTTTGCGAAACGGATTCTTAACCGTGGCCTGGGTGCATAATCCCCATCTGAGGTCATTTATGGGTTTTTCTCAGGGTTTTGTGGAGTACCATGACCGGCCGGAGAGGATAGAGGGGATAAATAAGAGGTTTACTAAATGGTTGCATGGAACTGGGAAAGGGCACAGGTTCTTTGCCTACATACACTACCTTGACCTTCATGATCCTTATCGGCCCAAACCCCCTTATGATAGGATGTACGGGGTTTACAGTGATGTGTATAAAGGAGTCGATCTTAAAAACTGGGACACTTATCTTGAAGAGGTTAGGGAAGGGAAGAGGAGGTTGGGAAAGAGGGACGTAGATCAGCTCTTGGCCTATTACGACGGACAACTTACGTATATAGATAGCCAAATCGGGGTTCTTTTAGAAGAGTTGAAGAGAGAAGGGGTATACGATAAGACCCTGATAATCCTGACAGCCGACCATGGGGACGGTTTTATGGAGCACGGGTTTATCTCACATAGTTATAAGCCTTACGATGAACTGCTCAGGGTTCCCCTAATCATAAAGTTTCCTAAGTCTATGTATGCCGGGAAGGTGGTAAGGAGTCAGGTTCGGTTGATTGATGTCATGCCAACGATACTGGATTATCTGGGAATAAGGGCCGAGGGTGAGATATCCGGATTTAGCCTGATTAATTATCTGGATGGTAGTAGGAATAAGGACGGAAGAATCGATTTTCCAGAATATTCCATCGGTGAACACAATACAAGAAGAATCTCTTATATAGTGATAAGGACTGAGAGGTATAAATACATAGACTATCCGGACAGGAAGGATGAGTTTTATGATCTAAGCGTTGATCCAAAGGAGCAGAATAACATAATAGATAAGAGGGAAGGGGATGCCGAGATTTTCCGTAAAATCGCTCTACGGGTGGCTCAAGGGAGAAAGGAGAAAAATACCAAAAAGGCGGTTCTCGATAAAAAGACGGTAGAGGAATTAAAGGCCTTGGGTTACGTTCAGTGATAATCGGATTGGAGGTTTTATGATTATGAAGCGTATTAGAAGATCTTTAGTGTTTTTGGTTTTTCTTGCACTTACGTTAATTAACCTTGAAGGGAGTGCCGAGGCCTATATCGGGCCGGGAGCGGGCTTTGCCTTCTTATCGTCTTTTCTCGTCTTTATAGCCGCGTTTGCACTCGCTATGTTCTACCTTCTTTCCTGGCCACTTCGATTCGTTTTTAGAGCGTTATTCCGAAAGAGGTCTAGAGCAAGGAGCGACGTAGAGCGGGTGGTTGTTATTGGTTTAGATGGCATGGACCCAAAGCTTGCGGATAGGTTCATGAACGAGGGAAAGCTTCCCAATTTTAGGAGATTAAAGGAGGAAGGGGCCTTTGCCCCACTTGCTACAAGCTACCCCTCTATTTCTCCGGTTGCATGGTCATCTTTCATGACGGGGGTTGACCCTTCATACCATAACATATTTGACTTCCTTACCCGCGACCCGTGCACTTATCTACCCATGCTCTCCTCTGCGGAGGTGGGAAAGGCATCAAGGGTTCTTCCCATAGGTAAATACATGATTCCACTTGGGAAGCCTAAGATGAGGCTTCTTAGAAAGGGTAAACCCTTCTGGAAGATACTAGGCGAAAGCGGGGTCTTTAGTTCTGTCATTCGCGTTCCTATAACCTTCCCGCCAGAGAAATTTAACGGGGTTCTCCTCTCCGGAATGTGTGCCCCCGATCTAAAAGGATCTCAGGGTACGTTTTCTTACTACACCACGAATGAAAATGATAACAGGGCAAAAACGGGTGGCGTTGGCTATCATATTAAACTGAATAGCGATACCGTACACACCTATATCTATGGCCCGGAGAATAGCCTAGTAAGGGGTGGGGGTGAGCTTAAGGTTCCTCTTACGATTAAAGTGGATAAGGATAAGAATCGGGCTAGAATAGAGGTATCCGGTCAGAGCTTCTATCTGGAACCGGGAACGTATTCCCCCTGGGTCAGGGTTACATTTAGACCCGGCCTCGGAATCAAGGTCCACGGTATATGCCGTTTTTATATCAATCGAATCCATCCTGACTTTGAGCTCTATGTAACCCCCATTAACATAGACCCCGAAAATCCCGCCCTTCCTATTTCTCATCCCTTTATCTACTCGGTTTATCTAGCAAAGCTGATCGGTCCTTATGGAACCCTGGGTCTTGCCGAGGACACGTGGGCACTAAACGAGGGCGCCATTGATGAGGACGCCTTCCTCAAGCAGGCCTATTTCCTCTACGAAGAGCGTGAAAAGATGTTCTTTAATGCCCTGGATAGAACCCCAAGGGGGCTCTGTACATGTGTTTTTGATACGACGGACCGCATCCAACACATGTTCTTCCGCTGTCTGGATGAAACCCATCCGGCAAATAGAGGAAAAGAGGTGGAAAAATACAAAAACGTTATAGAAGACCTATACATTCGGACCGATAGGTTGATTGGAGATGTGCTTAAAAGGGTGGATGAAAAGACCGTGGTCATAGTGATGTCAGATCACGGGTTTACCCAGTTTAAAAGAGGGGTGAATCTAAACACCTGGTTCTTAAAGAACGGCTACCTTGCCCTTAAGGACGGAAAAACCACAAGCGGCGACTGGTTCGAGAACGTGGACTGGGAGAGGACAAGGGCCTTTTCTCTGGGCCTAACGGGTGTGTTTATAAACAGAAAGGGAAGGGAATCAAACGGGATAGTCGAGGAAGGGGACGAGCTTCGGAGTCTTAAGCGTGAGCTCATAGAGAAGCTCACGGGGCTTGTGGACGAGGAAACCGGAGATGTGGCGATCCTAAGCGTCGTTGATACGGAGGGCATCTATTCGGGGCCATACACATACGATGCACCAGACCTTTTAATAGGGTATAATGCGGGCTACAGAAACTCCTGGTCATGCGCTACGGGTCGGGTAACGGAGAGGGTATTCGAAGACAACACGAAACACTGGAGCGGAGACCATTGCGTCGATCCAAAGATCGTCCCTGGGGTGTTTTTTTCGAATCGCAGGATAAATACAAAGAGCCCGGACATAAAGGACATTGCGCCCACCGTGCTTAGATTATTCGGTGTGGATATCCCTAAGTACATGAAGGGAAAGCCCCTGATTGATATAGAGGTGGGAAAGGGGCAGGAAGAGGAAAGGAGAAGGGTTAAGGCTGGGTAGAGAGGGGAGGGTAAATAATTAAGGTGCTTTGTTACAAACGTTTTTCATTTCGGGTAGGCAACGGGTCTTACTCGTTGCGTAGTTTTTAACTTTTAAGAGGTGGCATTCATGAAGACTGTGAGTACGGTTTTTCTCATATTTGGATTGGTTCTTCTTATGGCCTTAAGCGGTTGCAGTCGAAATAGGAGTTCGGCAGAGGCTACCGCAAAGAGGGTAATCGTTCTCGGTTTCGACGGGATGGATCCCAGGATCCTTAAGACACTCGTACAGGAGGGGAAACTCCCCAATTTTAAGCGTCTTATGGAAATAGGTGATTTTAAACCGCTTGCAACGAGTATCCCCCCTCAGAGCCCTGTAGCATGGTCTAACTTTATTACCGGAATGAATCCCGGAGGACACGGCATCTTTGATTTTATCCACCGTGACCCCGATACCATGGTTCCATACCTTTCCACCTCAAAGACGGAATCCCCTAGAAGGACTATCGGTATAGGAAGTTGGATTATTCCACTTTCAAGTGGGAAGGTTGAGCTCCTCCGTCATGGAAGGGCATTCTGGGAGTATCTAGAGCAGAGGGGCATCCCTACCACTATATTCCGTGTTCCTGCGAACTTCCCTCCAGTGGATACAAAGATGCCCGTTTATCAGCTCTCCGGTATGGGAACCCCAGACATCCAGGGAACATACGGAACGTTCTCTTTTTATACAGACGAGCCTTTGGATAAGTACGGTAAGGATATATCAGGAGGCAGGATATTCCCCGTAGAGGTCGTGGATAACAGGGTTCAGGCTAAACTCTTAGGCCCAAAAAACACTATGAAGAAGGGAAACCCTCAAACCTCTATTGACTTTACGGTCTATATAGACCCGGAAAACCCGGTGGCTAAAATCGTATTAGGGGATCAGCAGGTTGTCCTTAAGCAGGGAGAATGGAGCGATTGGGTTACCGTGGATTTTAAGATAATCCCCCTTCTTCAAAGCGTAAGCGGTATAGCCCGCTTCTATCTAAAAGAGGTGCGTCCCAATTTTAAGATGTACGTTACCCCGGTGAATATAGATCCCTCTTCTCCGGCTCTTCCTATTTCAACCCCTGAGGACTACTCGGAGGAGCTGGCCAGGGAGATAGGCCCCTTCTACACACAGGGAATACCGGAGGATTCAAAGGCGCTGTCTGAGAGGATCCTGGATGACGGTGAGTTCTATCAGCAGTCAAATATCGTTCTCGGTGAGGAATTAAAGATGTTTGACCGTGAACTCAACCGCTTTAAATCAGGGCTTCTATTCTTTTACTTTGGGAGAACGGACCAGCTCGCCCATATGTTCTGGCGTACTATGGACCCCAATCATCCCGCCTATGATCCAACAAGCAAGTATCGGAGTGCGATCGAGCAGACCTATATAGATATGGATGGGGTATTGGGAAAGGCCCTTAAAAGGATAGACGGGAATACGACCCTAATCGTTCTATCCGACCATGGATTTGCCCCATTCTACCGCGCCTTCAATCTCAATACCTGGCTTAAAAAAGAGGGCTATGCGTCTCTAACGGATGATTCGGAGGGCGATTTCTTTAGCAACGTTGACTGGAGTAAGACCCGTGCCTATGGAGCGGGTTTTAACGGTCTATACCTAAACCTCGAGGGAAGGGAGAGGACAGGGATCGTTCAGCCCTGGGAAAGGGATGCCCTCCTCGATGAGATTTCAAAGAAGCTACTTGCCATACGCGATCCAAAAAACGGGGAGCTGGTTATTTCAAAGGTCTATAGGGCTGAGGACGTATATACTGGGCCTTACGTAGGAGACGCACCCGATCTTATTATTGGGTATAACAGGGGTTACAGAGCATCCTGGGAGACCGTTTTGGGTAAGTTTCCAAAAGGGCTTTTGAGGGATAATACGGAGAAGTGGAGTGGTGATCATTTAATGGAGGCGGAACTAGTTCCTGGTATCCTTCTTTCAAATAAAAGGATAAAGGCCGAACACCCGGCTCTCTACGACCTTGCCCCAACGATCCTAGCCGAGTTTGGGATTCCAAAAGGGGATGGGATGATTGGAAGCGATGTGTTTTCCGAATTAAATGCGTCAAGATAAAAAGGAATCAAGAAAGGAGGTAAAAAAACATGTTTGGCGGTCCTAAGGTTAAGCTGGATAAGGATCTCTTTGAAAGGTGTAAAAAATACGCCGATGAAGCGGGCTACGGCTCCGTTGAGGAATTCGTATCTTACACATTGGAAAAGGAGCTAAGAAGGGGTGAGAGGAAGTCTAGGGAAGAGGAAGAAGAGATCACAAAGAGGTTGAGGGGGCTTGGATATATAGAGTGATCTATGATGAATATAAAAATCCATATCGTGAGGAAAGGTAAATAAATGTGGTATTTCAATCTGTATTTAAGTCGCTTCTTTGACCTCCTCTTCATACCGTTTCAACCTCTAAACCCTATTTGGTCGCTCTCCTTCTTTTCCCTTCTAACGGGTATAGTCATGCTTTTCATATTTCGATACACATCGGATCAGAAGGGGATTAAAGAGACAAAGGACCGGATTAAGGCCCATTTGCTTGAGGTTCGGCTTTTTAAAGACGACCTAAGGATTCAACTATCCGCTCAGAAGGAGATACTCCTCCACAACCTCACGTACATGAAGCTAGCGCTAAAGCCCATGCTCTTTATGGTAATACCGGTCGTTATTATCCTCATTCAACTAGATGGCTGGTTTGGATATAGACCCCTAAAGCCGGGAGAGTCCGCTATCGTATCGGTAAGGCTTTCCGAAAATAGTATGGATGCTCTATCAAAAGTATCCGTGGAGTCATCCGATGGTGGGGTTTTAGTTGAGACGCCTCCTCTTAGGATTCCGGAAGAGAGGGAGGTAAGCTGGAGGGTTCGTGCAGAAGAGCCTGGGGAGCATAGTCTCACCTTTAACGTGTCAGGTAGCACGTTTCGAAAAAAAGTGGTCGTCTCAAACGGGAGGCTTAACCGGGTATCGCGTGTTGTTGGATCCGGTCTCTGGGATACGTTTTTAAATCCGGGCGAGGAGTCGATTGGTAAAAACCCCTTAACGGAGAGGATAGAAGTCGATTACCCCTCTAGGTCAATCGAGGTTTTCGGATGGCGTGTTCACTGGCTTATATTGTTTTTTGTTCTCTCGATAGTCTTTGGATTTGCGTTTAAAGGGTTCTTTAAGGTCGAGATCTAGGGTCTTTCATAGACATAAGTCTTAACCCTGCCTGAAGTTACTACTTTTGTTCACTTTAAATTAGGACAAAAGTCTAGTTGATTCTACTAACTAAGGGTTTACCATTTACATACCGGTTTAACGTGAGTTCGATTTGGTAAGAGAAAAAGGTAACGTAGAGCTGGTTCGGTTCTAGGTAGTTAATTGGGATCCTGTGGATTTCACTAAGATTATATCTTATTACGCTCTACTCACTACTTGATACCTGTAAGTGAGAAAGCGGAGCGTTGTAGATATAAGGGAATAGTCCTTTTAAAATCCTTCGAGTGCCTTTATTATGCAAAGGGCCTGCCCAAAAACAAAAGCAGAGATTTCGATAGTCGTCCCATTATATAACGAGGAGAAGAACGTAGAGGAATTATGCTCCTCTTTGAATGAGACTATTAGGGTTCTTAATAGGGAAACCGAGGTTATTTTCATTGATGATGGAAGTACGGATGGGACTTTTGATATCTTATCGAGGCTTAAAAAATCGAATGATAATGTGAGGATCATCCGGTTTACCAGAAACTTCGGGCAGACTGCGGCCATGTCGGCAGGGTTTGACTATGCGACGGGCGAGATAATAGTCACTATGGACGGAGACCTACAAAACGATCCAAAGGATATTCCTTTACTCATCGAAAAGATCGAAGAGGGATACGACATAGTTAGCGGATGGAGGGTCAATAGGCAGGATAGGCTCCTTTCTCGTAAGATTCCCTCAAGGGTTGCCAATTGGCTGATTGGACTTATGACGGGCGTTAAGTTGCATGATTCGGGTTGCTCGCTTAAGGGCTATCGCTCTCATGTGGTTAAGAATCTAAGGCTCTATGGAGAGATGCATAGGTTTATACCGGCTCTGGCAAGCTCGAGGGGGGCAAGGATAGCCGAGGTTAAGGTTAACCACCATCCGAGGAGGCGAGGCAGTTCCAAATACGGAATCTCTAGGACGATACGTGTGATTCTTGACCTTATAACCATTAAGTTCTTACTTTCCTTCTTAACCCGTCCCCTCCAGATATTCGGTCTTTTGGGGCTTGCGTTTTCTGGGATGGGTTTTCTGATTTGCCTTTATCTATCGCTACTTAAGCTGATTTTGGGGCGTAGCATTTCGGATAGACCCCTTCTTCTACTCGGTGTTTTGCTTCTCGTCTTAGGGGTTCAATTCATAGGTTTCGGGCTGATCGCCGAGATGCAGACCAGGACCTATTACGAGGTTCAGAATAAGCCGATATACGTTATAAAGGACCTTTTATAGAGTAGTTGAATCCAATTATGGTTAGGGTGCGTTTCCAAAACGCACCGTAAGGTTTGTCTCAACGGTTTCTATAACATCGGTTTTTAATATGCTTCAGAGAAAAAAGACCCTAAAGGTCGCATATCTCTTAGACGTTTTTCCAACTCTTTCTGAAACCTTTATTCTTAATGAGATAATAGAGTTAAAGAGGCAGGGTGTGGATATCTCCGTTTTCTCTCTTAGAAGGCCAAATGGGGGTGTTATTCACAAGGAGGCTGAGGGTTTGGCTAGAGAAACGTGCTATATTAGAGATCTCGTTAATTCGGACAAATTTAGGAGGGTATGTACCCATTTCTATGCTCACCTCTATTTTCTCGTTAAGAGCCCCCTTAGGTACTTAAAAGCGTTTTGGTTTGCCTATATGAAAGGGGCCTGGGTTTTTAAGTCAGCCGCTTACTATGCCCTGGTTTTAAGGGAGCTCGGAATGGGTCACATCCACGCCCATTTTGCGGCCTCCGCCTCGGAATACGCTATGGTGATATCCATGATATCCGGGATTCCATATAGCTTTACCCCGCATGCCTACGATATATTTATAAATCCAAGGCTGGTTAGAGAGAAGGTGGATCTTGCGGAGTTTGTCATATCAAAAACGGAGTATAATAAGAGGTTCCTGAGGGAGAGATACCCGGGGATTAAAGGAGATAAGATACACGTTATACATTACGGTATCGATCTAGAAAGGTTTAACCCTAAGGAATGCGATGTGGGCGGGAAATCTCCATTTACCATCCTGTCGGTTGCCAGATTGGTGGAGAAAAAAGGGCATAGGTACCTACTGGAGGCCTGCGGTATCCTTGCCAAAAGGGGCATATCCGATTTTGTCTGCAAGATTATAGGGGACGGACCCCTAAGGAGGGATCTCGAAGAATTGGTCCTTGGCCTTGGGCTTTCAGAAAACGTACGTTTTATGGGTGCCCTCCCAAGCGATAGGGTCCTTCTCATTTTAAAGAGGTCTCATCTTTTCGTCCTCCCTTGTGTGGTGGCCAAAAATGGGGATATGGACGGGATGCCAGTTGCCTTGATTGAGGCGATGGCACTCGGAAAACCGGTCGTATCAACCCGCGTTTCCGGTATTCCTGAACTGATCAAGGATGGTTCTGGCATTCTCGTTCCACCCGGGGATTCAGAAGCGCTTGCCCTGGCTCTAGAGAGGATCTACTCTATGACTCCAGAAGAGAGAACCGAAATGGGTCAGAGGGGATACGGAATAGTAGAAAAGGGGTTTAACATAAGGGAGGAAGTAAAAAAGATTAAGGATCTTTTTATGATCTCCTCGGCTAACGGGTAATTGCTGCAAAGCATCTAAAACCATCTCAAGTATCCCATGGGAAGCTATCTTACTATGGCTAATCCTAAACCACATGTAAAAAACCTGGGTTTAACTGCGTCAAGAGGCGTTTTCTGGTCTGGTATATCCGTATTAACCGTTAGTCTTTTAAACTTCATAACGACTGCCGTCCTGGCGCGCTTTCTCACTCCGGCCGATTTTGGCACTGTGGGAATGGCAACCCTTATAGGTGGTATAGTGTCACTATTTGGTAACCTTGGCTTGGGTGCGGCCTTGGTTCAAAGAAAAAACATAGAGGATATACACCTTAGCACGGTCTTTTGTATCAATCTGACGGTTGGGGTTATTTTATGCGTTGTATCTATTGCCCTATCTCCGGTAGCCGCTGGGTTCTTCCATAATCCGCTGGTTAAAGGTGTGATTTTTTTATTGGCCTTTAATTTTATCATAGGATCCTTAAGTAGCGTAAATAGCATACTCCTTACCAAAAATATCGAGTTTAAAAAAATCGCTTTTGTTGAGATAACAGCCGCTATTTTTCAAAGTGCCACCGCTATTATACTCGCGCTAAGCGGATACGGTTTATGGAGCATAGTCATCGGGATAATCTTGGGACGTATCATTACTACTATTCTGAACATGGTTATGTATCCTTGGATCCCCTCTTTAAGATTCAGCACTGAGAAATTCCACGAGCTCTTTAGATTTGGAAGGAATCTCTTTGGTGAGAATCTGATAAATTACTTTAATGCGAACTCGGATTATCTGATTACGGGTAGGCTACTTGGGGCTACCAGCCTGGGGTATTATCAATTCGCCTATAGGGTCCCTCACCTTGTCCTTACCAACTTCAGTCAGACTATTACAAGGGTTTTATTCCCTGTTTTCTCTAAGATCCAGGATGATGATGAAAAGCTCCGTAGAGGATATATCAAAATATTAAAGATAATATCTATAGTCACGTTTCCTGCAACCATTGGCTTGATGGTTGTAGCAAATGAGTTCGTAACGGTTGTTTATGGGAAAAGATGGTTACCCGTTGTAACACCACTTCAAATCCTATGCTTTTCTGCTATGGTTAAATCCGTATTTACCACGATGGGTTCAGTTTTTAATTCAAAAGGGAGACCCGATCTGGGATTTAAATGGAATCTCTTTATCCTACCCATTACGGTAATTGCACTAATAATTGGATCCCATTGGGATGTAAAGGGCGTTGCAATAGCTATGACCTCAACGGCTTTCATCTCGATTATCGCGGCTAGGATGGCCGCGAATCTAATAGGTTTAAGTTTCTCCGATTACTTAAGGTCCTTTTATCCGGCACTATCTGGTTGTTTAATCATGGTGTTATTTTTATTGTTCTTTAAGAGGCTTTTTATCAATGGGTACGGAATAGAAGGGGTCCTCGCTCTATTAAGCATGGTCATTGTTGGTGTCTTTATCTACTTTCTCTCCATAAGGCTTCTTTGGTATGAGGATTTTAATGAAGTTAAGCTGGTTATACTGGATACTCTGAAAAGGTGAGGAGAGCATGCCGGGTATTGCAGGAATCATAATTAACGATATCGGTTTTGACCATAATGAGTTATTAATAAAGAAAATGTTGGATGCAATCACCCATTACGACTGGTATATAACTTCACATTATGTCAATGAAAATTTTGCAGTTGGTTCTGTAGGTTTATATGCTGTAAATGGTGGACAGCCTTCCTTTAGTAAGGATGGCACGTTATGTGCAATAATGGACGGTGAGATTTTAAATGGTGACGATCTTAAAAGAGAACTATTATCCAATGGATATGAAGTTAATTTAAATAACGATTTAGACCTATCCCTTTATCTCTATGGGATTCATGGTGAAGGCTTTGTTAAGAAATTAAACGGTTCTTTTACCATAGTTATTATGGATAAAAAAAATCAAAAACTGGTTATAATCAATGATAGATACGGACTTAGGCCTTTATATTATGCTAACTATAAAAATAAATTCCTGTTCTGTTCGGAAGTCAAGGGGATTCTAAAGGATTCTGACTTTGATAAAGAGATAGATGAGGCTGCTATAGCTGATTTTTTCTCTTTTGGATATGTGCTTGGAGATAAGACGCTCTTTAAGAATATCAGAGTTCTACCTCAGGCATCTATTTTAACCTATCGGGATGGAAGGATTTCTTTAAATCAATATTGGGATTTTGAATATAAAGAGAACTATACCAGCCACTCATTGGATGATTATTTAGAAGAATTTGCTTTTTTATTACATCAGGCGGTTAATAGATGTATGAAGGGTGATTACGTTGTTGGTGTTCCATTGAGTGGGGGTTTAGATTCTAGAATGATTGTTGGAATGATCGATAAGAAGTATCTACCCATTCATACGTTCACATATGGTGTACCTGGATGTAACGATCTACGGTTTGCTCGAAGGGTTTCGGAAGAAATAGGTACTTTACATCATGAGGTGACTTTAAAATGTGAGTATTTTGATGAGTATATTAAAAAAGGGGTATTCCTCACGGATGGAATGATAAGCTGTATCCATTTTCAAACCATGAGTATCCTTGATGAGATGAAGAATTGGGTTCAGGTTGCCTTAGGTGGAATATTAGGGGATGTGACCTCAGGAGATCACCTGCGTCACTCATTGTTCTCGATTAATGACCGTTCCAATCTCCTTTATGCGCTTTATAAATATCATGATATCCTTGGTGAAGATATAAGACGACTATTATTCTTAAATTCATACTACCAAAGGATAAAAGCCATCCCATTCGAGTCAGTGGAGTATTCTTTAGCTAAAACCAAGGCACAACTATCAGCCAACATTTGTGATTCTTTTGATATAAGGGAAAGACAACGAAGGTTCATAAACTATGGCAATATCAATTTAAGGAGTAAAGTCGAGGTTCGCACACCGTTTTTCGATAACGATCTAATCGATTTTTATCTAGCTCTTCCACCCGATCTTAGGGTAGCTCAGAGGTTGTATAAAGAGGTATTTAAAAGAAAACTACCAAACATAGCTAAGATTCCAAGACAGAGTACGGAACTGCCGATTGATTGCTCGAGATTCCAAGAGATATTAAAGCGAGCCGAAAGCATTGCGAAATGGAGGATAGAAAAGCTATGTCTTAGAAAGGTAAGATTCCCAAATAGAAGAAGACCAACGGATTATGATGGTTGGTTTCGTACATGTTTAAAGGATTTTATTCAGAACACGTTACTTAGTAAGGAGGCTTTATCAAGGGGGTATTTTAATTATGACTTTATAAGAGGTCTAGTAGATGCACATATGTCCGGTAAAGCCAATTATTCTGTTCAAATCGGCTGCCTTGTTACCTTTGAGTTATGGCATAGGATGTTTATAGATTCATCTTACCCGGTTGGGGAGGTTTTCTATCCGCGGGTTTCCTACGAGAAAGCTTTATAACTGCCTGGTACAATGAATACCGTACTTTCTAAAAGGATGAGATCATCGAGTCAGATAAGAAGCGGTCCCCATATCTGGCTCCTTGTTGTACTCGTTCTGGGATTTCTGATTAGGCTGTGGCTAGTGGATGAGAGATGGATTAATCCCGATGAGGGAGCTCACCTTATGGACGGAAGACTCGTGCTGGATGGCCTCATTCCCGAAATCGACTATAGCTCCCGTCAGCCCCTCTATGTATTCGTAGTAGCCCTATTTCTCAAAGCGTTTGGCATCGGTTATATAGGCGGAAGGCTCTTTCCACTTATATCCGTCATGGCGGTTGCGTTATTGGTTTTCCTGATTTCAAGGAGGCTTTTTAACGAGAAGGTCGCCCTACTCGCATCCGCTATATATACGTTCCTCCCGCTATCTGTAATCGAGTCCACAATAGTAAAGACGGAGCCCTTTACGACTCTCTTGAGTTGCATGGGAGTGTATCTTGCGATATTAGGTGTGGGGAGTAAGAGGTGGGCCGTTTTATCGTTCTTCCTGTCAGGCGTTTTCCTGTCACTTGCATTTTACGTAAGGGAATCCTCACTGGCTATTCCACTTGCCGTTTTCCTCTTCTTCGCCGTTGCCTACTTTAGGGAGGTTAAAAGGCTATTCGTAAATTACGGGGTTCTTCTATTCGGCTACTTCTTTACGTGTCTTGTCTTTTTTGCCTACTATAGCCAGTTTACTACAATCGATCAGGTCTTTAATAGCTCTATTAATCCACTCCATTTTATCCTTAAGAATTTCCAAAAGGTCTCTGGCCTGGTGGAAACGGATGCGGTAGGAGCCGAACTCAATGGCTTTAGATTAGCCGACCAGCCTTGGGATGAGACGCTGGGTTACTTGAGATTCACCCTGTTTTCACATTCTTTTTTATTTATAGGGTTTATCTTCTCTATACTCATACTGATCTACTCTTTACTGACCAGAGAGGATAATGAAGACCTTAAAAGCGTTTTTCTCCCCCTTTCTCTTCTCTATTCATGGCTACTTAGTCTGACAATCGCCTACTCTTACTGGACCCTCCATAGAGGGTTCTTTGTGCAGTATTTTGAAGAGTTCTTGCCTCCCTTATCCGTTTTATCGGCCTTTGTGATTGTCTACTCGATATCCAGGCTGGAACTGCAGAAAGATGTCTATACGAAAATGGCCATTCTAACTCCCCCTCTACTAATAGCGGTCTTTTTCTTTAATAGAGATTTTCCGGATCTTCAGGTAAAAAGCGTCTTCTATTTCCTGGTTGTTACTTTGGTATTTGCCCTTTTCTATTTTTCTGGGAAAATCGGACTAAAGAGATGGTTATATGCACTAATAACAATAGGTGTTCTTTCAGGTGTTTTACTAAGACTCGCTTCTTTTGGTTCTCATGCCGTAAAGGCCCTATTGTACTTGACCCTGGTTTCCCTGGTATACCTCGTGGTATTTAACGCCTCCGGCATAAGACTAAGAGGGGATCTAAAAAGGGGACTCGGCTTTATCGCCTCTTCCCTTCTTATCTCCTCTCTTGTTTTATCCTTTGCCGTATCCGGGCGTAGAATGGGTGTTGATTTTGATTCCGTCTGGTCTCCGGAAACGGTGAGGGAAACCTCGGATTATATAAGAGAAAACTCAAAGGAGGGAGATGAGATCATGTCGGGGGCTGTAATCTGGGAGCTTGAGTCCAATAGGAGACCCTTCATGAATAAAACCCATCCCCTGGCTTATGTGAGTCGTATATCCGAAGAGGAGGCAAAGGAGATGGAGTTGGGACTTGCCAACAACCCACCCAGGTTCATTATTCTCGATGGGTATACGGAAAAGACCTATCTAAGGCAGATCGGTAAACTCCAGGAGATCATGGATGAGAGGTATGGATTGGAGAAAGTGGTCGAAGGCTCTCGGTATCCCGTAAAGATATACGGCCTTAAGGCGGGTGATTTTAGTAACTGATATTACGTAGACCTTCAGGTTAAATCCTTTTGGTGTGTTTGGGAGACGCACTTTAGAATGTATCGTCTCTCAAGGAGGAAACGGGCTATGTCTCATGAGGCTATTTCGATAATCGGTCTTGGCTATGTTGGCCTTCCCCTTGCCATGGCTTTTGCCGAAAGGGGGATTAGGGTGATTGGAATAGATAAAGATGCTAATAAGGTTAATATGCTGTATTCGGGAAAGTCATACATTGACGATGTATCCGATGAAGAGCTTAAGAGGAATCTAGAGCACTTCCATCCTACTACGAATTTCTCAGTATTATCGGAAGTAGGAACCGTAATAATCTGCGTTCCGACACCGCTTAGTAAGACTAAAGACCCGGATATCTCTTATATCGTTTCCGCCTCTCGTGAGGTGGCTAGATATCTCCATAGGGGAATGCTCGTTGTTCTAGAGAGCACTACCTATCCAGGTACAACCGAGGAGTTATTAAAAGGGATTTTTGAAGAAAATGGGTTAAAGGTAGGCAAGGATTTCTTTCTGGCCTTTTCCCCTGAGAGAGTTGACCCTGGGAATAAGGTGTTTAATGTGAGAAATACCCCTAAGGTTATAGGAGGAGTGACGGGGGATTGTACAGAAAGAGCCGTGGGGCTTTATAAGACGATATGCGAAAAGGTAGTACCAATGTCATCGGCTACTGCCGCTGAAACGGTAAAGCTCCTTGAGAACGTATTCCGTGCCGTAAACATAGGCCTCGTAAATGAATTTGCACAGCTCTGTCATAGAATGGGACTCGACGTATGGGAGATAGTGGATGCCGCATCGACCAAGCCCTTTGGCTTTATGCCGTTTTATCCAGGACCGGGAATCGGCGGGCACTGTATTCCTATAGATCCCCTTTATCTATCCTGGAAAGCCAAGCTCTTTAACTTCCGTACCCGTTTTATAGAGCTTGCCGATGAAATCAATAGTAAGATGCCTGAATATGTAGTATATCGCATATTTGAGGTCCTAAACGAAGTGGGAAAATCCATAAGGGGATCGAGGATCCTTATCTTAGGTGTTTCCTATAAGAAGGACGTGGGAGATGTCCGTGAATCCCCGGCTTTAGAGGTGATGAAGCTCCTTCTAGAGAAAGGGGCGGAGGTTATTTATAATGACCCTTACGTTCCGGAGTTTTCTTATTTGGAAACCCAATGGCGCTCTGTTGATCTTTCTAATGGATTGCTTAAGCGTGCGGATTGTGTGGTGATTATTACCGCTCATAGCCTGTATGATTGGGAATCGGTGGTAAAAGATGCTAATCTCATACTTGATACTAGAAATGCGGTAAATGGGATTTCGTCTAAAAAAATCTATAAATTATAAAGAACTAAAAGATGACTAAATTTGAAATGTACTATTTAATCTCATATACACTGACCAATCACCTATTGGTTTTATTGATTGTCCTAAGTGTCGTAATATCCATCCTCATTATACTGCCTGCGGTTAGAGGCTTAGATGGGTACCTACATAGGTTCAGGATAGCCGTTACCTGGGCGATGGTCGTTGGGTTCATATTTGGGGTCTTAAAAGGAGTATCTTTTATCGTCTCTAACAGGTACCTGCAGTATAAGATGTATTATCTAGCTTCCTATGTGGCTTCGTCAACGCTTAATAGCTACTTATTAATCGCCTTAGGCGCGGTGGCATTCGTTTTCATCGTGGTGCCCGCTATAGGTTATTTCCTTAAATCCATCGGGACCAATAGAAGGATTAGAGATATTATCGCATGTGGAACAATTCCTGCGCTTTTAACGTTCGTAATAGGCGGGTATTGGATAAATAGGGTGTATCTTCCTGAGTTCTGGGGATTAAAGAGCGTTTTAGGAAACGCCCTATGGATTGCCCTTTGTATCCTCTTGGGATATGGGGTAGGTTGGTTAATCCTTAAGATTTCCCAGATAAGATTCGATTTCTCCAAAGTGTATGGTATGAAGGGCTTGGTTGGGATTATTGGTCTAGTGATCCTCTTTAATGCCCCTAACTTATATTTATCAACGATTAAGACGGATCGTCCTAATGTGATTCTCATCTCCATTGATACGCTGAGGGTAGACCATCTGAGTTGTTACGGTTATAGTCGTAACACGACTCCTAATATTGATAGTTTCGCTAAGGACGGTGTTTTGTTTTTAAATGCCATTGTCCAAGCGCCCTGGACGTTGCCCTCTCATATTTCTCTTCTTACCGGTCTCTATCCCTCAAGCCACGGTGTCATGTCCACCAATAAGAGGTTAGGTGATGAAAATTTAACCATAGCCGAAATCCTGCAAAACGCTGGCTATGAGACCGCGGCCTTTACAGACGGCGCATATCTGAGTCGCCGGTTCGGCTATCAGGGTTTTGATCGGTTCGATGATACGGGGTATGGTATTGAGGCCATATACATAAAGGCCTCTAATTGGTTAAGAAAAGGCCACTCTAGACCCTTTTTCCTCTTCTTACATACATACCAGGTACATGCCCCCTACGATCCTCCACCCGATTATGATATATATAGTGACAAGGACTATAGGGGAATCGTGAATGTATCTGGAAATAGCAATGACTATTACAAGGGTATAAAGCCCAAGATGACATTAGATGATTATCATTACGTGATTGATAAATACGATGGCGATATCTACTATACGGATCACTTTTTGGGAAAGTTATTTAAGGAGCTTAGAGACCTAGGCCTCTACGACAGGAGTATAATCGTTCTTACCGCCGATCACGGGGAAAACTTTTTAGACCACCCGAATTATAATATAGACCATAAGGAGTTATACGATGAGATCATAAAGGTGCCCCTCATCATTAAGGCCCCTACGTTCCCAAGGGATAGGACTATTAGCGCACAGGTTGAGAGCATAGATATAATGCCAACCATACTTGAGCTATTAAGGATCCCCCTTATTCGTAGTATCGACGGGGAGAGTCTGGTGGGATTGGTAGAGAAGGGATCATACGATAGGACGTTTGCCTTTAGTGAGAAGAGTAGCCGCTATAAGGCGATTAGAAGCAACGATTGGAAGTTGATTCGTAGATCTCAGACAGATCTTGAATTGTATGATCTAAAGGGTGATCCTGGGGAAAGGAGTAACCTCTTATCTGAGAATCCCGGGGTTGCCAGATCCTTATACGAAGAGCTGGATACCTGGATTGGCATCCAAAATGAAAAGTCCAAGCTGTATACCGCCGGTGAAATTCAACTAGATAGTGAATTAACGAAGAAACTAAAGGCCCTTGGCTATGTGAATTAGGATTTTGATATTATTAAAAAGGTATAGTAGGACAAAGATTATTTGGGCAATTGGTGACGGTTATGATAGGAATTAAGAAGAAATTCATAGGTCTTATCGGTCTTGGCTATTGGGGAAGGAATATCCTTCGTAATCTCTATGAATTGGAGGTCCTTCATACGGCTTGTGATTCTGATCCCAGAATCATTTCCGAGCGAAAAGAGGAGTTACCCGATGTTAACTATACTACGTCTTTTGAGAGAATACTACAAGATCCTGATATAAAGGCAGTTGCAGTTGCAACACCAGCAGCTACTCACTATGGGTTTGTAAAGCGGTTTTTACAAGCAGGCAAGGATGTATTTGTTGAAAAGCCCATTGCTCTAACAGTTAAGGAAGGGGAAGAGCTTGTGGAACTCGCTGAAAAAGAAAATAGGATTCTGATGGTCGGACACATATTGCAGTATCATCCGGCGGTTATAAAATTGAAAGAACTCATATCCTCAGGTGAGCTTGGTAAGATTCAGTACATATATTCAAACAGGTTAAATATCGGGAAACTTAGAACTGAAGAAAATATCCTATGGAGTTTCGCGCCTCATGACATATCCGTAATTCTTATGCTTCTTGAAGAAGAGCCGATGAAAGTATCAACGTTTGGTGGGGATTACGTTAATAATGGTATTTACGACACGACCTTAACCACACTTGAGTTTAAAAACGGAGTCAAGGGACATATATTTGTCAGTTGGTTACATCCATTTAAAGAGCAGAAGTTAATTGTTGTTGGTTCAAGGGCAATGGCTGTATTTGACGATGTTAGTAAAGAAAAACTGTTTATTTATCCTCATACAATTGAATGGAGGGACGGCAAAATCCCAGTTGCTCATAAGGCGGACTATAGGGTAGTACATATTGGAGATAATAGAGAGCCACTAAAACTTGAGCTAGAGCATTTTATAGAGGCTGTTTTAGAGAGAAAAAAAACAAGGACAGATGGAACTGAGGGATTAAAAGTTTTAAAAATTCTCGAAATAGCTGAAAGAACACTTTCACAAAGGAGTAGAATAGGATCAGAAAATAAAAATAGTTTCTTTGTGCATGAAAGTGCTTATGTAGATGAAAATGTTCAAATAGGGGAAGGAACAAAAGTTTGGCATTTCTCGCACTTGTTGAAGAATACTAAGATTGGGAAGAATTGTGTTTTAGGACAGAACGTTATGGTTGGACCAAATGTTAAAATAGGTAATCGAGTAAAAGTACAAAATAACGTAAGCATCTACGAAGGGATTGAAATTGAGGATGATGTTTTTTGCGGTCCATCTATGGTTTTTACAAATGTGATTAATCCAAGAGCTTTTATAGAGAGGAAATCTGAATTTAAAAGAACTCTGATAAAAAGAGGAGCGACGATTGGAGCTAATGCTACAATTATTTGCGGTACTATTATTGGTGAATATGCCCTAATTGCTGCTGGTAGTGTGGTGACTAAGGATGTGCCTCCTTATGCGCTTGTCGCCGGTGTTCCAGCTAGACAGATAGGATGGGTTTGTAAATGTGGTACATCTCTTAAAGAACTTGCTGAAAACAGGAAGGCGATGTGTAAGGGTTGTGGCAGTAAATATAGATTAGAAAATGGCAAACTAGTTGTTCTAGAGGAAACATTATGAAACAGATACCAATGCTTGACTTAAGGCTTGAATATGAGTATATGAAAGAAGAGATTGACTCGGCTATTAAAGGATGTCTTGAACACCATAAGTGGATACTTGGTCCGGAGGTAAAAGAACTTGAAGATAGGATTGCCGAGTATATCGGTGTTAAACACTGTGTCGGGGTATCCTCCGGGACAGATGCCCTAGTTCTCTCTCTAAGGGCACTGGCGATAAAGCTTAAAGGGCAGGAGTACTTTAACAGAACCGATGAAATAATTACCACTCCATTTACGTTTACCGCTACGGGGGATGCTATACTCCGGGCCGGAGCTACCCCCGTATTTATAGATATAGATCCAGAAACCTATAATATAGACCCGGAAAAGATAAATAGGTATGTAAGTGAAAATGGCTCTAGTGTTGTAGGTGTATTGCCTGTTCATCTTTACGGTCAATCGTCCAATATGGATGAGATAATGGAGATTGGAAAGGAATATAATCTATTCATCCTCGAAGATGTAGCTCAGGCCTTTGGTGGTATGTGGAAAAACAAGAAGCTTGGCTCGATGGGAACCGCTGGGGCTTTTAGTTTTTTCCCTTCTAAGAATCTCGTGGGGTTTGGAGATGGTGGGATGGTTGCAACAAACAGTAGTGAAATAGCAGAGACTGTGCGAATGCTCCTCAGTCATGGTGGCAGAGATAAATACAACGTTGACCATATAGGCTACAATGCAAGGCTTGACACGATTCAGGCGGCTATACTTTTGGTGAAGCTGAAATTGGTGGATGAGTTTAATGAAAGAAGAAGAAAAATAGCAGAGTTTTACAATGAGGAACTTAGGGATATTGAAGGTATTGAGTTACCTAAATTCCTACCTGAGACTTACCATGTATATCACCAATACACGATAAAGGTGTTGGATGGAAAGAGGGATTATCTCCAGAAATACCTCAAAGAAAAAGGTATAAGTACTATGGTTTATTATCCTATACCTCTGCATAAGATGAGGGTATTTGAAGGTAGAGCGAAAGTGTTTGACACCCTGAAAGAATCGGAAAGAGTTATTAAGGAGGTTCTAAGCCTGCCGATTGAACCGCTTTTAGATAGAGAGGAACTTATGGTAGTTGTAAATGAGATAAAGCAAGCCTTACTTTGACTATATCTGTCATATATTCTGTAGAAGATTTTCCTTTAGCAAGGGACCGAAGAGAAGTGTAGAACTATAATAACTCTAGTGACTAAGCCTATTTGTTATAATTGTTGAATTCAATAACTGGCTTTGGATCAATCAATATTCTTGGGGGTAATTGATGTTAAAAAAAATCAGTCGATCTAAGTGGCTTAAATACTTTATTGAATCTTTGACTTTGGTATTCGTATCGGGTTTATTTGCCGGAGTTACAGTTGGTCTTGTAAGAGGCTGGAAGTACATTTCAAAGGGACTCCTTTTGTTTACTGTTGATACTCTGCAACTTAGTGTCAATGAGAGCATCTTTATAGCTCTTCTTTTCCTCTTGCTCTATCTGTTAATGTTTCTGGCTTTTCGCCGTTTGATTAAGAATGTCAAATGGGCCTCCTTCATTGCAAGCACCCTATCCTGCCTACCGTTTATTCTCTTCTGGGGATATAGGATAAACAAAGAAAACTACGTGTACTTGTCTACACTCTTTGAGTGGAGATCCGTTATCTTAAATCTAAAGATCGGTTTAGGATTCATAGTCCTTTGGCTTCTAGTTTCGATCGGGCTTTTCCTCTGGACTAGATCAAGGATTTTAAAGGCAAAAACCGTTAGTATGAAACCCTTGGGTTTGCTTTTAGGGCTTATTATAATCCTTAATGTCCCAACCTACCTCTTCAAAAATCCCTCTACGGTTAAAAGGGACTCCCCTAATGTGATAATCCTCTTAGTTGACTGTCTTCGTGCGGACCACCTAAGCTCCTATGGTTATAGCCGGAATACAACACCCAATATAGATAGGTTCTCGAAGGACTCCGTTTTATTCACTCAGGCGATCAGTCAGGCCACATTTACAAAAATGAGCATAGCTTCGCTCTTTACCTCTCTCTACCCATACCAGCATGGGGTGTACAGAGGGGCTGGAGATTCGGTAAACGCCCAAACCGGTGATGTAACGACGGACGTATTGGGTGAGGAGGAAACAACCCTGGCCGAGGTCCTTTCACAAAATGGGTTCATGACCGTGGGCTGGGTATCGGTAAGGCATCTGGTATCTTACTTGGGATTTGCTCAGGGTTTTATAGATTATCATGAGGGGGGATATAGAAATAAGATAAAGAATATCAATAAAGAATTCACAGAATGGGCGAAAAGAATCGGGAGAAAGCACGAGTTCTTTGCTTATATCCACTATATTGACCTGCATAGCCCTTATAAACCAAAACCGCCTTATGATACTTTATACCTGAGTGATGGTGGAAAGGACGAAGGAAAATCGAAAAGGGAGAGGCGAGCCTATATACAAAGGGCGCTTTATGACGGGCAGTTGACTTATATAGACAGCCAAATCGGGGTTCTCTTAGACGAACTAAAAAAAACTGGTCTATACGACAATACATTGATAGTACTAACGGGAGACCATGGAGACGCTTTTGGGGAACACGGCTTTTTCACCCATAGCCGTGCGCCCTATGAGGAGCTTATAAGGGTTCCTTTGATTGTTAAATTTCCTAAGTCTATGTATGCCGGGAGGGTGGTGAAGAATCAGGTTCGGTTGATTGATGTCATGCCGACTATCCTGGACTTTTTGAAGATAAAAACCGATGTTAAGCTGTCGGGGTTTAGCCTTCTGAATTATCTCGATAATAGAGGCGATGTAAACCATGAGGTTGATTTCCCCAAGTATGCAATTAGTGAGATCTATAACCAAAAAGAAGGGATGGATGCGATTTCAATAAGGACAGAGCAGTTTAAATACATCCACTTTAAGAATAAAGGGGACGAGTTATACGATCTAAGGAAGGACCCGGCTGAAAAGAATAACATCATAGACCAGGAACCACTGGTAGCGGAGGAGTTCCGTAAGATGCTACCGCCGATACTTGCCGAGAAGAATCAAAAAAGGGTAAAGAAGGTAACACTCGATAAGGAAACGGTTAAGGAGTTAAAGGCCCTGGGTTATATTCAGTAAAAGCAGTCTCATAAATCCCTTTGTTGTCATTCTGAAGGAGAGAAGCGACTGGAGAATCCTATTGAATACCAATGAATCCGAGATGCTTCGCTTTGCGAAGTGTGACATATGAGACCGATTCTAGTGAAAACTAATGAATAATCTTGTAAACGCCGAGTCATACGTTACGCATAGGGGTGCTATAAATACGGATGCTCGTTCGGGGAACGCCCCTACATAGGGATATGATGGAAAGAACATGTAGAGTGCGTTTTCCAAACGCACCAAAAGGGTTTTCTTAATGGTCTCTGTAACATAATAATAGGAGTTACATAAGTGCCCGAAGTAAGTGTAATAATTCCAACACATAACCGTGCCACGTTTCTTCGCCTGGCGGTTGAGAGCGTTCTCAATCAGACGTTTGAGGATCTTGAGATTATAGTAGTGGACGATGGTTCTAGGGATAATACACGTGAGGTTGTATGCGGGTTTAGTGATAGAAGAATAAGGTATATACGTCATGAGACGAGTAAGGGTGGATCGGCGGCCAGAAATACTGGTATAGTGAACTCGATCTCCAAATATGTAGCTTTCTTAGATGACGATGACGAGTGGATGGGGGAGAAACTCCGGATGCAGGTTGACATACTGGAAAGAAGCCCACAAAGGGTTGGAGGTGTTTATACAGGGCATTTGGTTGTGGATAGCAGCGGCAATGTATTAAGGGAGTGGACCCCTAGGAAAAGGGGAAATATATATAGTGATATGCTTTCAAGGAACTGGCTTGCCACTGCGTCATCTCTTCTTTTAAGAAGGGATTGCTTTAATAAGGTGGGGCTATTCGATGAGGGGCTTCCGAGCTTTCAGGATTATGACATGTGGATTCGGATCTCAAAGGAATTCGATTTTGAATATATAGATAAACCCCTCGTTAAATACCGTATTCATGGAAATCAGATATGGACCAATCTCGAGGCATTAGACAGGGGGATGGAGCTTATGCTTAAAAGATACGGTGGGTCTCCCGCATTTAGAAAGAACTATAGCAACTACTACCTTGGTCTTGGAGTGGGTTACTGCTACAGGGGAAGTGCTAAAAAGGGCAGGGAGGCTTTTTTAAAAGCCATAAGACTCTATCCTTTTGAGATAAGGCATTATTTTAACCTGTTTCTCTCTTTTTTAGGTGTAGATAATTTTAGGAGATTAAAAGGGATTAAGGAAAAGCCAAGTGGCCAGTCGAGCCGGGAAGTAGTGAAAACCTAGTAGAAGGCCGGTGAGGATACATCCCAGATGCCAAAAGTAAGCGTGGTAATTCCTACCTATAACCGTGCTGAGTTTCTTAGGTCGGCAATTAGAAGCGTTCTAAACCAGACGTTTCAGGATTTTGAGATTGTGGTGGTAGACGATGCTTCTAAGGATGATACCGCCCAGGTGATAGGTAGCTTTAACGACAAAAGGATAAAATACATACGCCACGAGACAAATAAAGGGGAGGCGGGGGCGAGAAATACCGGTGTTATGAATTCAGAGGGCGAGTTTATTGCGTTTCTGGACGATGATGACGAGTGGCTTCCGGAAAAGCTTAGAAGGCAGATCGAGCTATTTGAGAATAGCCCTAGGGAAGTAGGGGGTGTTTATACGGGTTTTTTAAAGGTGGATAGAGAAACCGGAGAGGTATTAAAGAGGGTTATCCCTACAAAAAGAGGAAATATCTTTTCTGATCTACTCGGATTTAATTGGATCTACATACCTTCTGTTCTTATGGTGAAAAAGGAGTGTTTTGAGAAAGCGGGTTTATTTGATGTGAGTATCCCTTTCGGTCTCGACTATGACATGTGGATCCGGATCTCAAGGGAATTTAACTATGAATATATCAGGGAGCCATTGGTTAAGTATTATAGCCATGGGAATGGGAGGCTTTCTACGAACTACGGGCTTGTAATTAGTGGTAAAGAGGCAATGCTTAAAAAGTATGGAGAGTTATTTGCACTAAACAAGAAAGACCATAGTTACCGCTACCTCCAAATCGGGGTGCTATATTGTTATAGTGGAGACACCAAAAAGGGGAGAGAAGCGTTCCTTAAGGCCATGACGACGTATCCATTTGAGATAAGGCATTACTTTAATCTTTTCCTTTCTCTACTAGGCGCCGATGCCTTTAAGAAAATAAAACGAATTAAGGAGGATATAGTAAGGCGAGGTGAAATCTGATCCCTTAGGCTTATGGGTTAAGGCCAACTTAAAAACAGCTAGGTTTTTCAATATATTTTTAGACTTAGGTCTAATTTGGATCTAGTCTTTTAGTATTATTAAACCTTAGTCCTTTAGTATGATATATTAATTTTTCTTATAACTATTGACATATCCCACCTCCTGCGGTATAAGTAAGACCCGATTTTAAATCAGGAGGTGGAGGATGGTCAGGTTTGCATCTTATAGGCAAATTGCGGGAGACGGTATTTCGTCTCCTGTATTCTCTATCCTTTTTACTGTATTAGCGGTGTTTTTTAGTAGCGTATTGGATGCCAGAAGTGCTAGTTTTTATATATCCCCAGGCGGAAGTGACGGTGACTCAGGTACCTCCTCTTCATCGGCCTGGAAGACCTTTAACTATGCTATTCCAAAACTCAGACCCGGGGATACGCTTATTTTACTTGATGGCACCTACAACGAACGTTTATTTATAGATTGCTCTAGAAACGCATCTAACGGCACGGAGCAAAGCCCGATTACCGTTAAGGCGCAGAATGAAAGGAGGGCGTTTATTCAGGGAAACGGCGTTGATCCACCGATTCAGTTGCAGAATTGCTCTTACTGGGTTATTGAAGGGATAAGAGCGGAAAGTCGGGATAATCCTAATGTCAACGGTGGAGCCAAAGGTCATGTGTTCTCCATAAGCAATTCATCCGATATAGTACTGAAGCGCCTGTTGGGGTCACACACCAATAGATATAGCAACACACATGTATACGCCGTAGGTAGCTCCAGTAATATACTGATCGAAGAATCAGAAGCCTACTATTTCCACAGACACGGATTTAGTATTTATCGTTCCTCATTCGTAACCCTTAGAAGGAACTATGCAAATTCAAGAGGATACACGGATCTAACGGATGGGTACCGCTCAATCATTCCCCAGAGGGGGGACGAAGGATTTGTTTTCTATGGCGCTACGGATTCCATAATGGAAAATAACATAAGCGAAGGGAACTACTATATTGGGGATTATGGGAGCAGGAATACGGTACTAGGAAACATATCCCTCAATAACAATATCGGGTTTGCTTTTTCTCATCATTGTTGCTTTGATATTAAATCCGCGGACAATGCTTATATTAACAATGTGGCAATCGGTTCAATTAGAGTCGGTTTTGTCATTCAAAGTCAGGAAAACACCCTTATTGCTAATTCGACCTCTATGGATAACAAATACGATGGTTTTCAGGCAAACAATAAATACAGCAAGTGGAATGTTGAGCCTTCTATTACTATAAGAAACTCCTTGGCCGTGGATAACGATGACGGATTTAAGATTGCCGATAGCGAGGATTTTACCGACAAGACCGTTGAATATCTCGATGCATTGAACAAAGATGATGATTATGGCATAGGTATAAGTATGAATAGCACTTTAAAAACATTGGACCCTAAACTCAACGGTTGCAAGGTCTACATTCCATCCACCTCACCTTTAAAAAAAGCTGGAAAAAACGGAGCGGATATAGGCGCAAATGTCGTCTATAGGTATAAGGACGGTGTTCTAACAAACGAGAAGCTCTGGAATCAAAGTACTGGTCAGTTCCCGTGCGGGGCGACTATAAAAGGTATAAACGATGATGCGACCTTCCCGGATTCGGCTTGTGTGAATGTGCATGAGAGGTTAAATGTTGGAGTAAACGGATGTCCGATCCCATAATCGATTGAACATGTAGCGTATCGGATTACTAACCTATGTTACGCACAGATCAGGTAAAGCCATATACAATGGCTTATCCAGGGAACGATTTCTACATTATAGAAACAATGTAGGGTGCGTTTCCCAAACGCACCAAAAGGGTTTATTTCAAACGGTCTGCAACGAAGGGTTTTAGTTCGACCTAATATTTTATTGCGAAAAGTGAATTAAGAGTTGTATCGTCCTTTGCTACCGAGGTTTGGAATCCGTGGACTTATGGAGCTATAATATGTGGGGTATGAAGATGTTTGGAAACGTTTACTATGGAACGTATAGGAGAACCGGCTTTTTAGTAGGGGGGATTATTCTACTTCTAATTACCGCCTATATGTTGGGATGGATGGCTACCAGCGAGAAGTATGGGTTTCTGACTATACCTCTTGTTCTGGGTCTCATTGGAACTTTTCTCATCATTAAGTATCCCACAATTGGTTTTTCTTTGATGTTTTTTTTGATTCCTCTAGGACCTGTCTCCCGTATAGAAGGGCTTGGGCGTTCGGTTCAATTTCTGCTCGGCGTTCTACTATTAGGAATATATGCTGGTAAGGTTCTTATACTCCATGAAAAAATCAAATTTGATCGTATTTCATTACTCGGTTGTATGTTTGCGGCATGGGCGATAATTAGCTCCGTTTGGTCCTATAAGCCAGAAGTGGCCCTCTTTCAAGCTATCTTCAGGTTAAGCCAGATGATAGCCCTCTATATCTTAGTTCTAAATTACTGTCGAAATGAAAGGCAATTGGATATAATCACTCTGAGCTTTATCGCCGGTGGCATAGTTGCGGCCTTATTAACCATAATGAAGAAAACCACATACGGCGGCTCCGACAGACTGACACTCGATGAGGAGTTCAATATAAATGTGTTTTCTAGGTTGCTCGGTTTTTCAATCATCCTGATTTTCTATTACATGTATAAAATGAAATCCAAGCTGGTAAGACTCGTATTTATTTTTGGAATTATGGCTATGACATACGTGATTATAGGAGGTCAGACTAGAACTGTTTGGGTAGCCTTTCCAGCTTCTTTTATGATTACGGCGGTTCTTCTACACAGGAGTTCAAAGATAGTAAATTACAGTATTAAAATAATCGGTATAGTGATAGTATCCTTTGCCTTTGCGTATTTCTCTGGGATTATAAGTGAATCCGTTACCGAGAGATTCGAATCTCTCCGGTATATTTTCTCCGACAATCCCGAAGCTGAAGCGACGGGTCGTTTTAGGATCTGGAAGGTAGGTTTGGCGATGTTAAAGGATACTATGCCCTTAGGAGTCGGCTTTCAAAACTATAAGCTTGTTTATAAACAATATAGACCGGAAACTAATCCTTCGGATTTTAGCTGGGCGGCAAGCCGAGCAAGAGGGGCACATAATACGTATCTCGCGATCTTAGCCGAATTGGGAGTGGTCGGATTTGTATTAATGGTGTTTATTCTTGCTTACGTCGGGAAGAGTATCATACTGATTACTGATCCGATATCCCGTTTCATATATATGTGGCTGTTTACTTTCTTTTTAATAGGGATTTTTACCGGTGTCTATCATGTTGCACCATGGTTTTGGTTTATTCTATTTTTAATTTCTTCACAAGGTAGATTAAAAAGACGTTTGCCACAACCGGTCTTTTCTAGATAGCTTTCTTCCAAATATGATTGTTACGGAATGGATAAGAGTTTAAAAGTCTTAGTGATTTCTGATTGGTATCCTAACAATTTCAATCCTATTAATGGAATTTTCGTTCACAACCAATTAAGTAGGTTGGTTGATTGTGGGGTAGATATAACTGTGGTTTCCCCAGTTCCGTGGTCATCCCGTTTCTTCTCATTAATGAAGAGGAAGTGGGAAAGGTATCTTAAAATAGATAAAAAGGCGGAAATAGATGGCATCAGAGTTGAATATCCACGTTATCTTAGACCTCCAGGGCTGTGGTTCTATCCCTATTCGGGGATAACATGTTTTTTGGGTATTAAAAAGACAGTGAAAAATATTTACCAAAGATCTCCATTTGATCTTATTTATACAAATGCCCTAATCCCCAGCGGGTACGCGGGGTGTTTGCTAGCTCGTAAACTGAATCTCCCTTCGGTGTGTTATATCGGGGAATCTGACCTGGGCTATCTGAATTTTAGCAAGCTGTCTTCAGAAAGGATGAGGTATGTGATTTTGAATTCGAGCGGACTGATTTCAGTCAGTAAACATGAAAGAGACCGCATAAGGGAAATCGCTCATCCAAGAAAGCCGATTGAGGTTATATATCGGGGGACCAATACCAATGTATTTAAACCCCTTAATACCAACCTCGAACTAAAACGGAAACTGCTATTACCCGACGATTCTCCGGTGGTAACATTTGTTGGACACTTGATTAGAAGAAAAGGTATACACGACTTATTGAATGCTTTTAGTTTAGTAACGGTCAAGTTACCAAAAGCTCACCTTCTCATTGTGGGTGATGGGCCTGAGAGAGATAATTTAGAAGCGTTATCGAGCAGAATGGGAATTAGAAAACGTGTGATTTTTGCAGGCTTAGTTAGAAATGAAGAGATTCCATCTTATTATAGCATTACCGATGTGATGGCTTTTCCCAGCTATGCTGAAGGGCTTCCAAATGCAGTTGTAGAAGCTATAGCATGCGGTGTTCCGGTGGTCGCTACGAATGTAGGTGGTATCCCTGAGATTATTACCCCAAGCATAAATGGTTTCCTGGTAGAAGTGGGTGATATAAAAAACCTTTCATCGAATATCATAAAAATGCTCACGGACGAAGTCCTTAAAAAAAGAATGGGGCGTGAAAGCAGGCGTATTGCTGAAGACCGCTTTAATGCAAGAGACAATGCAGAGAAATTAAAAAGTTTTCTTTCTCAAATCGTTGAAGAATATCGTGGTAAATTCAAAACCAGTTAAAATGCTTCAAGAATCAAGGTTAAGGTCTTGAGTTAGATGCACTGCTGTATTATCACAACCGTACATCCCCCGTTCGATAACCGTATTTTCCATAAGCAGGCAAGGAGCCTGGTAAAAGCGGGTTATAGGGTAACGCTTATTGCCCAGCATGATAGGCATGAGGTTGTTAATGACGTTGAAATTATACCACTCTCAAAGTCACATAATAGAATGCTACGCATGCTACGAACCGTGATTGCATTCAGATTAGCCCTTAAACAAAAGGCCGATGTCTATCATTTTCATGACCCGGAGCTTATTCCCGTGTGCCTGATTCTCAAGCTATTAGGAAAAAGGGTTATATACGATGTCCATGAGGATTATCCGAGTCAGATTATTACGAAGCATTGGATCCCATCTATTCTACGTAAGCCCTTATCAATCCTTATGAATATTGTAGAAAGGATTGGTGCAAGGGTGTTCGATGGAATCGTGGTAGTTAGTGATTCCCATAAAGAGAGGTTTCCGGAAGAAAAGAGAGTCGTTATAAGTAATTTCCCCTCCCTTGAGTACTTTAAAGAACTGATGAAGCCGAGAGAGATTCAATCAGAACTACCTGTTGCCATCTATACGGGCTTATTGTCAAGAAAAAGAGGAATTAAACAAGTTGTAGAGGCCTTTTCCCTGCTTAAAGGGGTTGAACTTTGGCTTGTCGGAAGATTCGATGAAAGATCTTTTCAAGAAGAGATAGAGCCTAGTATCTCCTCTAATGTGAAAATTTGGGGGCTTAAACCTTTTGAGGAAGTCGTTAAATTGTTAAAGGGAGCAAATATAGGGATTAGCTGTTTGCTTCCTCTACCCATTTATTTGAATACTCTACCAACCAAGATATTGGAATACATGGCGGCCGGGATCCCAATTGTTGCCTCCGATTTTCCTTTTTATCGTGACTTTGTAGATGGATGTGGATTACTTGTGAATCCTTTGGATCCTGAAGACATTGCCCGGGCCGTCAGGCAACTCTTGGATAATCCTGAACTAATGCAAGACATGGGAAAAGAGGGGCAAAGGAGGGTCAAAGAGATTTATAACTGGGAACAGGAATCTCAAAAACTCCTGAGTTTCTATAGGAGAATAGGAGTCTAAAATGGAATTTGACATTAGTATCCGTCATGCTGAGTAAAGCGAAGCATCCTGGATTTATTGGTATTTAATGGGGTTCTTCAGTCGCTTCTCTCCTTCAGAATGACAACAAAGGGATTTATGAGACTGCTTCTAGTAGGACTAAGGTCTTACATGTCCCCTGAACTTAATACCTTTTTCCCCCTAAAATATCACCAAAGTCTAATTGATTCTCCTTGGTCTCAGGGGTAATTATTTCCAAGTAAAGAGACAACACTAATTTAAGGTTTACGGATAGAAATCGGTCAGGTACTAAAAAAATTTAAGGAGGCTAGGAATAATGAGGATATTGATATTAGGAGGAGACGGTTACTTGGGCTGGCCAACGGCCATGTATCTGTCAAATAAAGGACATAGAGTGGGTGTCGTTGATAATTTTGCTAAGCGCAGATGGGAGATGGAGCTAAACGTTGAACCTCTCATTCTGATTCGAACCCTGCATGATCGTGTTAGAGCCTGGGAGGAGGTTACGGGATAAATTGAACATACTATTTCTAACACATCACCTTCCAACACCCGAACAAGCGGGGGCGGCAAGACCCTGGGAAACGGCGCAGATCCTCAAAGAACTCGGCCACCGAGTTACTGTCATAACGGCAGGAGTCCACTATATGACTGGGGAGGATACCAGAAGAGAAAAAAAGGGACTCTGGTCGGTAGAGGATATTAGTGGTATTCGGGTTATAAAGACCTATACACTCACTTACCACCGTAGTTCTCTGGTAAAGCGTCTGTTTCATTACCTTGCTTATGCTTTTATTTCACTCATTGCTGGTCTAAGGGTCAATAAACCCGATTTAGTTTTAACTGCCAGTACACCTATGTTTGCCGTTCCAATAGGTTTTTTCCTTTCCAAATTCCACGGGGCTTACTTCGTACTAGATGAAAGGGATCTTTACCCCGATGTTGCAGTATCTTTGGGTTATTTAAAGTCAAAGTTGCTAATTGGGTTTTTGGAAGGATGGCAGAACTTCTTTCGAGGCAAGGCCAAGAGCCTTATAGCAGCTTCGCCTGGTATTAAGA
Organism: uncultured Spirochaetia bacterium; assembly: GCA_964636885.1. Taxonomy (GTDB): domain Bacteria; phylum Desulfobacterota_D; class UBA1144; order Nemesobacterales; family CSP1-2; genus CAZWVA01. The sequence continues at coordinate 5,797 of CAZWVA010000016.1, read as the reverse complement.
GGATTTTAATAGATAAGGGATTTTGTGATAAAAAGATCTTTGTTTTCCCAAATGCTTTCTATCAAGAAGCTCAAGAAAATAGATCGCCAGGTGTTTTCCCCGACTCTGAGGAAATTAAAAGATATGGATGGGATTCAAAGTTCATTGTTCTTTATGGCGGATCATTAGGACAGGCGAATCATATTATGCCTATCATTGAATCGGCTAAGCTCATTAATGACAAGTGCGATGCTATATCTTTTGTGTTTATAGGGGAAGGAGAGAAGAAGGTCATTTACAGGGATTATTGTATGACCAATGGAATTCATAACTGTTTCTTTATGCCCGCACAGGCAAGAGAACGAATGTCAGATTTCATAAAGAGAGCGAATGCCTGCGTTCTTTCTTTCAGGAAAGAGGATTACTGGAAATGCGCTTTCCCAAACAAGGTATTTCACTATTTATTTAGTTCAAAGCCTGTTGTTTTTGCCGGTGAAGGAGATACGGCCGAGTTGATTCAAGAAGCTAGGGCTGGAATCGTAGTAGAACCGGGTAATTCTGTAGCGCTTGCCGAAGCGATTCTCTTTTTGTATGGGAATCCTGATATTGGAGAGAAAATGGGAGAAAATGGTAGAAGATATGTTATGATCCATTTTTCAAGACAAAAATTAATACAAATGCTTGCCGAAGCTATATCCTTTCCAGATAATAGTCAGATAGCAGATGGTACAACCAAAACGATGGGTGAAGTTCGGTCTTTCTAAAGACAGGAACATAGGGCATAGAGTCGCTATGATATGCGCTAGGATCACTATTTGGCTAAGCTGAAATTCGGAGTGAGAATTTTCCGAAAAGGTTAGATTAGAATATAGGACTAAAGTTTTATTTCCTTTCTTATCTAATGGTTTTTCTTTAATAAATAATTCAACCAAAGTCCGATTGATTAATCCTCGTGAAAAGTGGATTATTTACTCCAAAAAAAGGCGGGGCAATCTCAATGGTCTTTTGGGTTAGAAAATGTTAAATGCGAGTCCCCTTTTTGGTCTTTAATCGAGACGGAGGTATTATGGGTTTAATCAAAAGCTGTAAAACCGATCCTCGAATCGATTGTTATATTGAAAGTCGTGAGATAGATATAGAGGAAATCAAGGTTCCGTTTCTAAAGAGGCCGTTTGATTTTCTTTTATCCTTAATAGGACTAGTTGTATCTTTTCCTCTTTGGATCATTATAGGTCTTGCGATATGGCTTGAAGATGGAAGACCCATATTCTATAGCCAGACGAGACTGGGTAAGAATGGAAGGGAGTTCCGACTTCTAAAATTCCGTTCTATGATAAAAGATGCGGAGCAACAGACGGGTCCGGTTTGGGCAAATAGAGAAGACCATCGCATTACAAAAGTGGGGAGATTTATAAGGAGTACGGCCCTCGATGAGCTTCCCCAGTTACTAAACATATTAAAGGGCGATATGAGTTTTGTCGGTCCCCGCGCCGAGAGACCGGAGATCACGGATGAGGTTACAAAAGAGATCCCTGGATTTAAAACCAGGCTTTTAATCCGCCCTGGGTTAACGGGGATTGCACAGGTCTATGGAAACTACAACACCCCTCCTCGAAATAAACTCCGCTACGATCTTCTCTACATAAAGAATCAGAGCTTCTTACTGGATATAAAGCTCATTTTAATCTCCTTCTGGATTACCTTTACGTTTAAATGGTCTGAGAGGGAGAAGAGGGTTGAGAGGCTTATAGGTCAGATAATGCTGGAATCGGGTGTAATAACGGAGGACCAGTTAAAAGAGGCCTTGGAGCATCAGAAGATATGGGGAGGCAGGATAGGAGAGAACCTGATTAAAAAGGGATATATATCTGAGTTACAGCTCAGATACTTCTTAAACATGCAGCTCTTGCACAATGGTAGGAGGAGTTGGCTAAAAAGCGGTGGGAGTGATAAAGAGATCCGCAGGCTTATAGGTCAGATAATGCTGGAATCGGGTGTAATAACGGAGGACCAGTTAAAAGAGGCCTTGGAGCATCAGAAGATATGGGGAGGCAGGATAGGAGAGAACCTGATTAAAAAGGGATATATATCTAAATCCGAGCTTGAACGCTTCTTAAGTAAACAACTTGAGATGAAATAGTACCGATCTACTGGGTTTAGCGAAGGATATTGAGTTAATCGAAAAGGCCTATATCTGAAGGGGCAGGTCAGAAATGACAGCAGGTCGGCTTTGTTACTTCCTTCTACTGGGAATCTCATTTGGATTCCTTTTTATTTCTCTAGAACTTAGAGTAATATCACAAACGCGCTTTGAGTGGGAAGGAAATCCCGCTTTTAGATTGTTTCTATCGGGACTACCCTGGTACATAATAGCACACTTTTTGATCTCCCTTGGGATTGCATGCGTGCTATCGCTTGGCTTTAAGTTTTTTAAAGGGCTCTATAAAAAAACTCCGACTGATAGGTTATGGCCGATTTGGGGGCTTTTTCTCCTATTTTGTGATCTCCTTATGCTCAGTTGCAAGGATAAATAAATAGAAGTCCCTCCTTAAGATAAAATTAATAAGGGAAACTACTCTGTTGCAATGATAAATAAACCCTAAAAATTGGGTCATACCTATACGGCAACGAGCAAGACTCGCTGTCTACCGAATATGAAAAATAAGTTTGCAACAAAGCAATACGGAGTTTATACTGAGTATTGCGCGAATGTGTTCAGCATGATAAACCTATCTTTGAGATAGCTACTATACAAAGAATCGAGTCCGAGTGCATGACTAAACACATTACTCATCACTCATCACGCATCACGCATCACTCATCACTCATTATTGCCCTGTTACTCTATGCCTTTACCGTCAACGCAATAGCCGGGGGGGAGAGGTCAGGGATCGGTTCTACGGATTCTCCATCCTCGACTCCCCATTCCTTAACTGGAGTATCTCCGATTGCTTCTAATCCGTTGGTAGGGGGGGTATCCGTTGAATCACCGGTTGATGTGTGGTGTTTATACCCCGAAAAGCCTACCGATCAAGAGTTAAGGATACAGGCCCAAAACTGCACCGTTATTTGGGGTGTTCCCTATAGAGAAAATGGAAATCGCATAAAGTCGCTTGGTTCAAAGGTAAAATGGACGATCGTGTATATGAATTTCGGCCACCTTCATTTCTGTCCGCCGCGTTGCAATTGGAGCTTTGAACGCCTCTTTGCGGATTGGGTGCAAACCCATCATCCGGAGTTTATCCTTCGCGACGCAAAGGGCGATTTTGTCGTTGAAAAATTCGGTGGCAGACATAAGGGATACTTAATGGATATAGGAAATCCTGAGTATCGTAGGGCTTGGGCCGATTTTATGTTTAGCACAGGGGATTTTGCCCCTCCAAGGAATAAATGGCAGGGACTCCTTAAAGCGAATCTCGACGGAGCTTGGGCCGATAATACTAATTACCATGTTAATTCAAATAAGGTACCAATTAATCCAAGGACCCGAAAACCGTATACGGATCTAGAATATGCCCGTGACTGGTTGGGGGCGATGAAGGATATGAAGAGGATTTTTGATGAACGGTCAAGGGAGGCAGGACGCAGGTTTTTTTGGATTCCTAATGTGGCCAGGAATTGGTGGCGTTCTTTGGATTCATATAATAGGCTAAAGCCGTCTCCTATTGAATCTATCATTCAAGAAGGAGTTAATACCGTTGATGCGTTTCAGCTTGAGGACTTTGTATTTCGTTTTACAAAGAACTACGATAACCCACGTGCTTATTCACTCGAAGAATGGAAACGCCAGATCGAGTTTGTTAGAGGCATATTAAAGAATAAACGCTCAACCGTTATCCTTAACATACACACCAAACTCTTTAACGATGCCTACTGGTATGGTATTTCTTCCTACCTTCTTATAAAAGAGGGTTTATTGTTTTACAAACCGCGTCCTCAGGTGGAAAGCAAGGAGCGGCTTATGGAACTGCCAAGGATTCACAAAACCACTGCTCTCGGTAAGCCGTTGGGGGATCTTTTCCAGACCTCTCCTGATTGTTATCAGAGGAACTGGACACAAGGACTTGTCGTGGTAAATCCCAAGGATAAGGGCAACTGCACGTTTAATTTGGATGGAAGCTATATCGATCAATCAAACGGCCTTAAGGTGCAGTCAATTACCCTCGGTCCAAAAAGGGGCACGGTGCTTATAAAAAGGTAGTTTGTATTCAATCCCTATTGTATTTACTTAGAAAAACGGTCACTGCTTAATCGAGCGGGTGTCTACCCTGGGGGATAGACACCCGCGTTTGTATCTTTATTTTAAGGTATCGGGCAACCGTTTACCCCAACATTCAATCTTTCGTGCACTCCGATGCAACTCGTTGACGGGTTGTCGTTTATCCCGGCTATAACCGCACCACAGGGGAACTGACCTGTTGTCTGATCCCAGAGCTTAGTGCTTGTAGTTGCGCCATTTTCGCTACGGTAAATAATGTTTGCCCCGATATTCATTGCCTTGATGGGTGAACTCTCAGGTACATACACAATACATCCCAGCCCTGTACTGCTATCATACATTTGCGGATCTGTACTGATGGAATTGGTTCTTGTCTCAGTCCCTGCACCGTAGTTTGTTTTGTTGTCGAAGGCGTCCAGATTGTTTAGGATTCTATACTCGAATTCATCGCTGTTGGCTATAATAAAGCCGGAGCTTGGGTTGCTGAGCGATAGTGAGTTCTCAATATCTATGGACGGGGTGATATTTGGCCAAGTTGCTGATGGATAATGTCGGGGATCACGCCCGTTATCCGCTACAAAGCCGTTTCCGCCATTATCTATTGAAGTACAGTTTTCTATAATCGTCCTTTCCTGGCTTCTGCTAAAGAAACCGTTCTGGCTGTTACTAAAGGCGACGTTGTTGATATACGAGTTGTCCCGTGAGAAAAATTCAGATGTAGTGGGTTTTGATACGGCGAATCCCTGAGAACTGTTGAATGAGATATTACCCACCAGCATATTTCTCTCTCCGTAATCGCCGATGTAGTAGTTTCCTTCGCTAATATTGTTTTCCATAAGCGAATCTGTCGAGTTATAGAAAACGAGTCCTTCGTCTCCCTTATTTGTTTGAATTGATTTGTAACCATCTTGAAGGTCGGGGTATCCACGTGAGTTTGCATAGTTCCTTCTAAGGGTTACGAATGAGGATTGATAAATACTAAATCCGTGTCTGTGGAAGTAGTAGGCTTCAGATTCTTCAACTAGTATATTGTTGGAGTAACCTATGCTATATACATGAGCGTTGTAGTATCTATTAGGGTATGCTCCAAGCATTCTTCTCAGTTTAATGCTGCTAGAATTCTTAACGGAAAATACATGAGACTTATCGTTGCTACTCGAAGAATTATCCGCGTTTGCAGCTCTAATTCCTTCAAGAATCCAATAAGAACAGTTTTGTATAGATACAGGAGCGGCGGTTCCATTACTCTGAATAAACGCCTTTCTTTCGTTCTTTGCCTTAACTGTGATCGGTTTTGTGGCCGTGCCGTTTGGAGCATTGGTTGCACAGTTGATATTGAGGTATCCGCTATTTGATGCGTTGTATGTTCCGTCCATGAGGATTAGGGTATCGCCCGGCTGGAGTTGAGGTATGGCGAACGCAAAGGTTTTCCACGGTGATGAACTGGATGTGCCCGAATTGGAGTCTGAGCCTGTTGGAGAAATGTAGAATGTGAGTCCTGTAGGGTTAGGTGTCGGGGTAGGAGTGGGAGCCGGTGTTGGTGTGGGAGTCGGGGCTGGAGTAGGCGTCGGTGTCGGTGCAGGAGTAGGAGTTGGATCC
>CAZWVA010000015.1:0-44766 GCA_964636885.1 uncultured Spirochaetia bacterium | reverse complement strand
CAACTCTCCCAATGCAGGGCCGGACGATGTGGGCAGTCCCTGGGCCATCGGTTCGGAGGAGGGAGGGCACAAGTCCATTCATCCCAAACTCGGAACCCTTGAGGACTTCGAGAGGCTGGTAAATAGGGCAAGGGACTTCGGGATTGAGATCGCATTGGATCTTGCCTTTCAGTGCTCTCCCGATCATCCCTATCTCAGGGATCTTCCCGAGTGGTTTAAATGGCGCCCGGATGGAACGGTTCAGTGTGCTGAGAATCCCCCGAAGAGGTATGAAGACGTGCTTCCCCTTAACTTTGAGACGGATAACTGGCGTGGGCTCTGGGAGGAGCTAAAGAGCGTTGTTCTTTTCTGGGTCGAAAAGGGGATACGTATATTCCGCGTTGATAATCCCCACACAAAGCCCTTTCCGTTCTGGCAGTGGCTCATAAAGGAGGTAAAGAGGGACTATCCGGATGTCATCTTCCTCTCGGAGGCCTTTACGAGGCCGAGCGTTATGTACCGTCTTGCAAAGATAGGATTTACACAGTCCTATACGTACTTCACATGGAGAAACACAAAGAGGGAATTCACCGAGTATCTCACGGAGATCACGGAAACCTCGGTCGGGGAATACTTTAGACCTAATTTCTGGCCCAACACTCCGGATATACTTCCGGAGCACCTACAGTTTGGGGGAAGGCCCGCCTTCATGATGCGACTCGTACTTGCGGCGACCCTATCATCAAACTACGGGATATACGGTCCGGCATTTGAACTCTGTGTAAGCGAGGCTCTACCTGGGAGGGAAGAGTATCTGGACTCAGAAAAGTACGAGATAAGGGTTTGGGACTGGGATCAGCCGGGAAACCTCAAGGACTTTATAGCCAGGGTAAACGGAATAAGGAGGGATAATCCGGCGCTTCAGATGACCCGAAACCTGAGGTTCTATGAGGTGGATAACGAGTACATCCTCTTTTATGGAAAGGCGACCCATGACCTATCAAACGTGATACTCGTTTTGGTGAACCTCGATCCGCATCACACCCAGTCTGGATGGGTTAAGGTTCCTCTGGTCGAACTCGGAATAGATCCCCATCAGCCTTACCTCGTTCACGACCTCTTAAGTGATGATAAATACATATGGCATGGGGAGCGCAACTTCGTGGAACTGAACCCTGCGATCTCTCCTGCACGGATCCTGAGGCTGAGGAGGAAGCTTAAAAGGGAGACGGATTTTGATTACTTTATTTAAGGAGGTCGTTTAATGCCCCGGAACGAAACCTATCTCGATGACGATCCCCTTTGGTATAAGGATGCGGTTATCTATGAGCTTCACATAAAGGCCTTCTACGATAGTAACAGCGATGGAATAGGGGACTTTAAGGGGCTTACGGAGAAGCTCGATTACCTTAAGGAACTGGGAATAACGGCCATATGGCTTCTCCCATTCTATCCATCACCCCTAAGGGACGACGGGTACGATATATCTGATTATCTAAGGGTCCATCCCGGATACGGAACCCTTAGGGACTTTAGGGAGTTCCTGAGGGAGGCGCACAGGGCGGGGATAAGGGTCATTACTGAACTCGTTTTAAACCACACATCGGATCAACACGCCTGGTTTCAAAAGGCGAGAAGGGCAAAGCCGGGTTCCGCTTGGAGGAGATTCTACGTGTGGAGTGACACCCCTGAGAGGTATAAGGAAGCAAGGATAATATTCAAGGACTTTGAGACGTCTAACTGGGCTTGGGACCCGGTTGCAAAGGCCTACTACTGGCATCGCTTCTACTCACATCAGCCGGATCTAAACTACGATAACCCACAGGTCCAAAAGGCCATGTTCAAAATCATAGATTACTGGATGGAGATGGGGGTTGACGGTATGCGCCTGGATGCGGTTCCGTATATCTTTGAGAGGGAGGGAACGAGTTGCGAAAACCTGCCCGAGACCTACGAGTTCCTGAAGAGGCTTAGGGCTCATATCGATGCCAGGTTTAAAAACAGAATGCTCCTTGCCGAGGCGAACCAGTGGCCTGAAGACGCAGCCGCCTATTTTGGAAACGGAGACGAGTGCCATATGGCGTTCCACTTCCCAGTGATGCCAAGGATGTTCATGGCGTCTTGGATGGAGGACGGATTCCCGATAATAGACATAATGGATCAGACCCCTCCTATACCTGAGAACTGTCAGTGGGCGCTATTTCTTAGGAACCACGACGAGCTCACACTCGAGATGGTAACGGATGAGGAGAGGGATTATATGTACAGGGTCTACGCCAGGGATCAGATGGCCAGGATAAACCTCGGAATCCGAAGGCGCCTGTCTCCCCTTCTCGGAAACCACAGAAGGAAGATAGAGCTTATGAACATCCTCCTCTTTTCCCTCCCCGGAACCCCCATCATCTACTATGGTGACGAGATAGGCATGGGGGACAACTACTACCTTGGGGATAGAAACGGTGTGAGGACCCCGATGCAGTGGAGTGCGGATAGAAACGCCGGGTTCTCCAGGGCAAACCCACAAAAGCTCTACCTACCCATAATCATAGACCCGGAGTACCACTATGAGGCCGTTAACGTGGAGAATCAGGAAAAGAACCTCTCTTCCCTCCTCTGGTGGATGAGGCGGGTTATAGGTATGAGGAAGCGTTTCAAAGCCTTCGGTAGGGGAACGATCGAGTTTCTTAATACGAGTAACCCCAAGGTCCTCGCCTTTATTCGTCAGTACGGGGACGAGAGCATCCTCGTTGTGGTTAATCTCTCAAGGTTTTCACAGGTAGTTGAACTCGACCTCTCGAGATTTTCGGGCTATATACCTCAGGAGGTTTTTAGCGGAAACAGGTTTCCCCCTATAAGGAAGGAGTCCCCATATGTACTTACCCTGGGCTTTTACGATTACTTCTGGTTCTTGCTTAGGAAGGAGGAGGAGAGCGAAATAAGGGTGAGGGGGAGGGAGGTTATCCCTGAGCTAGTCGTAAACGGGGCCTGGGATACGGTCTTTAATGGAAGGGCAAGAGAGGATCTAGAGGAGGTGCTCCCCCCTTACATCCAGGGGCACAGGTGGTTCGGTGGAAAGGGAAGGAACATACAGGGGGTTAGAATCGTTGAGAACATCCCCATAGAGAGGAATTCCTCCCTATCACGCCTCCTCTTCCTCGAGGTTAGGTATACGGAGGGGACATCCGATATGTACCTTCTCCCACTTTCATTTGCGGTGGGGGATACGGCTGAGAGGGTCGTCAGGGAGGATCCGAGCAGGGTTCTTTCACGTCTAAGATGCGAGGACGGCTATGGGGTCATCTACGACGCCGTATACGACGAGGGGTTCCGTAAGAACCTCCTCTGGATGATCGCAAGAAGGAGTAGCGCTAGGGGAGTCAATGGACAACTCCTCGCCTATCATGGGAGGTCCTTTAAGAGGTTCGATGACGAAGGGGTGCTCTTCTCAAAAAGATCCCAGGTCCTTCAGGCAGAACAGAGCAATTCATCTATTCTATACGGGAACGATCTCTTCCTTAAGCTCTTCAGGCGCATTGACGAGGGTATAAACCCCGATCTAGAGGTTGGGAGGTTCCTTACGGAGAATGCGTCTTTCCCAAACGTCTCGCCCTTCTTAGGGGCCATAGAGTATAGAAGGCAGGAATCCAAGCCTATAGTGGTGGGTATACTCCAGGCCTTCATTCCAAATCAAGGAGACGCTTGGAAATACGCACTCGACTCTCTGAGAGGGTATTTTGAGAGGGTGCTATCGAGAAGGATGGAGATCCAGGAGACACCAAGGCTCCCTTCCTCCATATTGGATGTTGCCTTAGGGGATGTACCCCTACTCCTTCAGGAGTTGATAGGCGGGGTCTTTATTGAAATGACGAGGCTTCTGGGAAGGAGGACGGCCGAGTTTCACCTTGCTCTCTCCTCGGATACGGAGGATCCGGATTTTGCACCTGAGCCCTTCTCGGTCTTATATCAGAGGTCCCTCTACCAGTCCATGCAGAGCCTTACAAAGAGGGTCTTCGGGCTCCTAAGGAGAAACCTAAAAAAGCTGCCCGAAGACCTAAGGGAGGAGGCCAATCAGGTATCTGGCCTGGAGAGACAGATAATCGAGCGCTTCGTATCTCTTTCTAGGAGAAGAATATCGGCCATGAAAATAAGGATACACGGGGACTACCATTTAGGCCAGGTGCTAATGACGGGGAACGATTTTATCATCATTGATCTTGAGGGCGAGCCTGCCAGGGCCTTGAGTGAAAGGAGGCTTAAGAGATCGCCTCTAAGGGACGTGGCGGGTATGATAAGGTCGTTTCACTATGCGGCCTATAGTTCACTTCTAAAAGACACCGCGTTCGGGTCCGAGGAACCGGGAAGGCTAGAACCCTGGGCCGTTCTCTGGTACAGATGTGTTTCAGGGATTTTCTTGGGTTCGTATCTTAACACGGTAAAGGACGCGCCTTTTATCCCGAAGGACAGGGAGGAGCTCGATATAATGCTTAAGGCGTATCTCCTGGAGAAGGCCGTATATGAACTCGGTTATGAACTAAACAACCGTCCCGACTGGATAAGGATTCCGATAAAGGGGATAAGGGACCTATTGGAGGTTTAAAGGATCATGACAAACGGTGGTTTACTCTCTAAGACGAGTCTTATTACGGATCACGACGTATATCTATTCAAGGAGGGGAGCCATTTCAGGCTATACAACAAGCTGGGTTCCCATACCATGACAGTCGATGGGATGCGGGGAACCTACTTTGCCGTTTGGGCACCAAATGCTGAAAGGGTATCTGTCATAGGGGACTTTAATGACTGGGAGTCGGAATCCCATCCCCTGAGTGTCAGGTGGGATGGTTCTGGTATATGGGAGGGATTTATTCCCGGTATTGAAAAGGGGACACTCTATAAGTATCACATAGTCTCTAGGTATAACGACTACAGGGTCGACAAGGGGGATCCCTTTGCATTCTATTGGGAGACCCCTCCTAAAACGGCCTCCATAGTTTGGGACCTGCACTATGAGTGGAGTGACGGTGATTGGATGAGAAGGAGGCATGAATATAACTCGCTTAAAGCCCCTTTTTCCATATACGAGGTACATCTCGGCTCCTGGAGGCGTGTTCCTGAGGAGGGAAACAGGTTTCTCACGTATAGAGAAATGGCCCACCACCTTGCCGATTATGTAAAGGATATGGGATTTACGCATGTTGAATTCCTGCCCGTCATGGAGCATCCGTTCTATGGCTCATGGGGGTATCAGATCGTTGGGTATTTCGCCCCGACAAGCAGGTACGGAACCCCTCAGGACTTCATGTACCTGGTTGATTACCTACATCAAAACGGGATAGGGGTGATACTCGACTGGGTTCCATCTCACTTTCCATCAGACGAGCATGGCCTGGTCTATTTTGATGGCACGTGTCTCTATGAGCACCTGGACAGAAGGAGGGGTTTTCATCCCGAATGGAATAGCTATATATTTAATCACGGTCGGAACGAGGTGAGGGCCTTTCTCATAAGTAACGCCCTCTTCTGGCTCGATAAGTACCACGTTGATGGCCTTAGGGTGGATGCAGTGGCGTCGATGCTCTACCTCGACTACGCCAGGAAGGAAGGAGAGTGGATACCAAACGTATACGGAGGGAGGGAGAACCTGGAGGCGGTGAGTTTCATTAAGAGGTTTAATGAGGCCGTATACGGGGAGTTTCCCGATGTTCAGACAATAGCCGAGGAGTCGACGGCCTGGCCCATGGTTTCAAGGCCCGTTTACATAGGGGGACTCGGCTTTGGAATGAAGTGGAACATGGGATGGATGCACGATACGTTAAAATACTTCTCAACGGATCCCATATACAGGAAGTACAACCACAACCATCTCACGTTCAGCATCTGGTATGCCTTCTCTGAGAACTTCGTTCTTCCCCTCTCACACGACGAGGTGGTGTATGGAAAGGGTTCCCTCATTGGGAAGATGCCGGGAGACGAGTGGCAGAGAAACGCAAATCTGAGGGCGCTTCTTGGGTATATGTACGGGCATCCGGGGAAGAAGCTCCTCTTTATGGGAGGGGAGTTCGGCCAGTGGCGGGAATGGGTCCACGAAGAGAGCCTTGAATGGCATGTCCTTGAGTATGGGTTTCATAGGGGAGTGCAGAGGTGGGTTAAGGATCTAAATCGCTTCTATAGAGCAGAGCCCGCCATGCATGAGCTCGATTTCGAGAGTCAGGGTTTTGAGTGGATCGACTTTGGAGACTCAGAAAACAGCGTCATAAGCTTCATAAGAAAGGGGATATCCACGGAGGATATAATTCTTGTCGTCTGTAATCTGACTCCTGTTCCAAGGCATAACTACAGGGTAGGGGTTCCCCGTGGTGGGTTCTGGAGGGAGTCTCTAAATAGCGATGCTGGCATATACGGGGGAAGCGGATACGGCAATCTGGGGGGTGTCGAGGCCGCACCCATACCGAGCCATAAGAGGTACCACTCCATTTCTCTAATCCTGCCTCCGCTGAGCGTTCTCTTCTTTAAGAGCGATGGGACGCAGTGGCGTTGGGCTGAATGAGGTGAAGAAACGCATTTAATCGTTGATGATACTCCGATTTGTGTTTATATTTTCTTGCATGGTGGCTTATCCGTTTTTGGAGGAGATACCATAGGATGCGGCCCGATGGAAGACGACTAGACGAACTTAGACCCATAAGGATAACACGCGGGATTATGAAATACGCCGAGGGGTCTGCGCAGATAGAGATGGGAGAAACCAGGGTGATATGCACGGCTACCATAGAGGAGAGCGTCCCTCCATTTCTTAGGGAGACCGGTAAGGGATGGATCACATCTGAGTACTCTATGCTTCCCAGGGCCACAAGGACGAGAACCGCGCGTGATTCCGTAAGGGGAAGGGTAAGCGGAAGGTCTCAGGAGATCCAGAGGATAATAGGGCGTGCTTTAAGGGTCGTGGTCAATTTGGCCAAGCTTGGTGAAAGGACTATCATAATCGACTGTGATGTGATTCAGGCAGATGGAGGCACGCGCACTGCCTCTATAACGGGGGCATTTGTCGCCCTTACGGATGCCGTTCAGTATCTCCTCAGGGAGGGGGTAATCCGTGAGAATCCGATTACCGATTTTGTGGCCGCTGTGAGCGTTGGAATACTCGATGGTAATCCGATCCTAGATCTAAGCTACGAGGAGGATTCGAGGGCAGAGGTGGATATGAACATCGCCATGACCGGGTCTGGGCTCCTGGTTGAGATCCAGGGAACGGCCGAGGCAACGCCCTTTAACAAGGACCAGCTTAACATCATGATTAAGCTGGCAGAAGAGGGGATACTCAGGCTTATAGCCAAGCAGAAGGAGGTCCTGGCGGAGTGAACCGTCTTTAGATCGTAAATATGATGAAAGAAGTTGTACTCGCCACCAAAAATAAGGGAAAGATAAGGGAGTTTTCGAACCTTCTGGGTCACGTGTTTGGGAGGATAACCTCTTTAAATGACCTTTGTCACATTCCCGATATTGTAGAGGATGGGAAGACGTTTAAGGAGAACGCGCTTAAGAAGGCCCGTACCGTTTCTAGACTCACAAATAAGATCGCCCTCGCAGACGATTCGGGACTCGAGGTCGAGGCGCTTCAAGGACGCCCCGGGGTCTTCTCCTCCAGGTATGCGGGTGAAAACGCGGGGGACAGGGAGAACATAGAGAAGCTCCTTAGAGAACTAAAGGGGGTAACCGATAGAAGGGCTAGGTTCGTGTGCAGCCTTGCCCTTGTATTTCCCGACGGACGGGAGATAGTCGTAGAAGGGGTTTGCGAAGGGATTATATTGGACGAACCAAGGGGGGAGGGGGGATTCGGCTATGATCCTGTTTTCTTCCTCCCGGAGTTAAATAAGACCATGGCAGAGCTCACACTCGAGGAGAAGAACCTCATAAGCCATAGGAGCCGTGCGATGAAGGCCCTTGTCATGTACATAGACGGACAGGATGGAACGTAGGGTGAGATCGTCTAAATCCTATTCGGTTAGGTGGGTGTTGAAAGGGTTTCCGGTTTTGAATATATTAATGGGAATCGTTTTTGTCCTTTGACTTTCAAAAACTCTTAAAGGGGAATCCTCTTTATGAATAAGACCAAATTCATATTTGTCACTGGCGGTGTGATGTCCTCCCTCGGAAAGGGGCTTGCCGCCGCCTCAATCGGTGCCCTCCTCGAGAGCCGTGGACTTAAGGTGACGCTTCAGAAGCTCGACCCCTATTTAAATATAGATCCAGGAACCATGGACCCATTTCAACACGGGGAGGTTTTCGTAACGGATGACGGTGCCGAAACGGATCTCGACCTCGGGCACTATCAGAGGTTCACCCATGCTAATCTCACGAAGAAGAACAACTTTACCACGGGAAAGGTTTATGACTCCGTGATATCAAAGGAGAGGGAGGGAAGGTATCTGGGGCAGACGGTTCAGGTTATACCCCACATCACTGATGAGATAAAGTCCAGGATATTGGATGTCGCCGATGATAACGACGTGGTTATAGTTGAGATAGGGGGTACCGTTGGAGACATTGAGAGCCTCCCCTTTCTAGAGGCCGTAAGGCAGCTTAGAGCCGATCTCGGAAGGACAAATACCCTTTTCGTTCATCTCACATACGTCCCCTATATAGCGGCTGCGGGTGAACTCAAGACGAAGCCCACACAGCACAGCGTGAAGGAACTCCTTCAGATCGGGATACAGCCCGATATAATCCTCTGCCGTACGGACAGGTTCCTCTCGAGGGAGATAAAACAGAAGATCGCCCTCTTTTGCAACGTTAAAATCGAAGCCGTTATAACAGCAAAGGACGTTGAGACCATATACGAGGTTCCCCTCATCTTCCACAAAGAGGGGCTGGATGAGATAATAGTCGAATCCCTGAATATGTGGACGAGAAGGCCCGACGTCTCCCAGTGGCAGGAGATCGTTGCCAAGTTTAAGAACCTCGCATCTGATGTGACTATAGGGGTCGTAGGGAAGTACGTTAGCCTTAAGGACGCATATAAGAGCCTTCACGAGGCACTCGCCCATGGCGGAATCGCAAACGATTCCAGGGTAATCATAAGGTACGTGGACTCTGAGGAGGTTGAATCCAAGGGAGCAGAAACGGTTCTAAGCGGTGTCCACGGGATACTGGTTCCGGGTGGCTTTGGAAAGAGGGGTTTTGAGGGGAAGATCCAGGCTGTTGGCTATGCGAGGGAGAGGAAGGTGCCATTTTTCGGGATATGCCTTGGGATGCAGATGGCGGTAGTCGAGTTCGCGAGAAACGTATGTGACCTTAAGGGCGCACATACGAGTGAGGTTGCACCCGATACCCCTCATCCAGTGGTTGACCTCATGGAGGGTCAGAGGGGGATAAGCGAGAAGGGGGGTACCATGAGGCTTGGGGCTTATCCATGCCTCATTAAGGAGGATACACTCGCATATAGCGCGTATAAGACGACTGAGATTTTCGAGCGCCACAGGCATAGATACGAGGTTAATACGCGCTACCACAAGACACTGGAGAAGCACGGCCTCGTCCTTAGCGGTCTTTCCCCGGATGGGAAGCTAGTAGAGATGATAGAGATACAGAACCATCCCTGGTTTGTCGGGTGTCAGTTCCATCCTGAGTTTAAGTCCACCCCGCTTAATCCGCATCCCCTCTTTAGGGACTTCATAAAGGTGGCTATGGAGTATAAGTCTTCCCTCTCGGCCTGAGAATGGTCTCTACCTAGTATTTGCATTTATTCATGTTAGGCATAAATCATAAAGGAGTGCCGGTTGTCATTGTGAGCGTTAGCGAAGCAATCTCGTCTTTTTAGATCGCTTCCTCACTTTGTTCCTCGCGATGACGTTTCTTGTTAGGCGCTTTCCACACACTTTGTAAATTCGTCTACCTGCTTTAAAATAATCGTGTCATGATTAAAAGGACTCCAAGACCAGATGAAGTCGTCGTCTTTAGAAAGAGGAGCGAGCCCTCATTCGGGGTTCTAAGGGATTCCCTAGGTGATAGGGTATCGGTCTTTTCCGAGGAGGGTAGGGAACTGGAGGTGGATTCCACGAGGTTTGTCTTCAGTACCGGCATAAAACTGGGAAGTGAGTTAACCCAATCGGAAAAGAAACTGAGGCTTAGGGAACTCAGAAGGGAGCTAGAGGAGAAGCGCGGGAATGTGGATCTAAGAACCCTCTGGGAGTGCGTTTTTGATGCCGAAAGGGAACTCAGCCTGGAAGAGCTTCTAGAGCTCTATTTTGGTAAGGGCGAGCCGTTAAGCGAGGACGTCCTCTCTTTTTTCTGGGCGGTAGAAAAGGACGACCTCTACTTTAAGAGGGAAAACGGTGGTTACAGGCCAAGAGCTCCAAAGGAGGTCGAAGAAACGCTCCTGCGTAAGGAGTCTGAGAGAAGGAGGTCAATCGAGCAGAGGGCGGCTATAGCATGGGCAAGGAGTGTCATAGAGGGCCGCGAGTTTGAGGAAGAGGGGTTTAATTTCACGAATTATATAGAGCTTATAAAAGGGTATGTGATCCACCTTGACAGGTTCGAGAGGTCTGGAGAGGCGAAGTCATTCCTCTCCCAGGTAGGGATAAGGGACGTGGAGGGAGCAATAGAGTTCCTCATAAAGACGGGTAACTGGAGAGAAGATGAGGATCCCCTATTTAAGAGGCTTGGAATAGATGAGAGATTCCCTAAAAGGGTCTGCGAGGAAGCGGAGAGGGTAATAGAGGAACCCGATCCTTATGAGGGGATGGAGGATCTCACACGGCTAGAAACGTACTCAATTGACGATGAGACGACAGAGGATATAGACGATGCCATATCTATTGAGGAGGTTCCTGAGGGGGTTATGGTTGGGGTCCACATTACGAATGTTGCCGCTTTTATTCCCAAATGGAGCCTTCTAGACGAGGAGGCGAGCAGGCGTGGCGAGACCATATACCTTCCTGAGGGTCATATACACATGTTTCCGCCCGATCTTATAAGGGAAAAGCTTAGCCTCTTTGAAGGGTCTCCGAAACCCGCGGTTTCGCTTCTAGCTCTATTCGATGAGAACTGCAACCTAAAGAGCTACAGGTTTACCAAGTCGAGGATAATCGTGAGAAAAAACCTTAGCTATACGGAGGCCGAGGGTTTTCTTAGAAGCGGCTTCCCCAGATCTAGGCTTATAGAAATAGCCCTTAGCCTTAGAAGAAGGAGGTTGGAGGCTGGTGCCTTTATAGTAGAGCTCCCACAGCTAAAGATCGGAATAAAAGATGACGGGGGTATCGAGGTAAAGAAGATATACATGAACACGATCTCCCATATAGTCGTATCCGAGTTTATGATCCTCATGAACTGGCTTTCAGCGAGATTCTTTAAGGAGAAGAGGCTTCCCGCTATCTTTCGCTCCCAGTCTGAGCCCATTTTGGAGGAGGCAAGGGCTTTAGATGAAGATGATCCCCTTTTCCCTATTAAGGCCGTAAGGTTTCTTAAACCCTCTAGGGTTGGGCTCTCCCCGGAGCCCCATCTCTCTCTAGGCCTCGATGCCTACGTGCAGGTGACGTCTCCTATAAGGAGGTACTTCGACCTCGTTCTTCAGAGACAGATGGTTGGGGAACTGGAGGGGGAGGGGATTTCATATACGGAGGAGGATATCGAGAGGTTGTATATGCAAATAGAGGTCGGGGTTCGTGAGAAGAAGATAATAGAGAGATCCAGGGAGAGGTATTGGCTTTTTAAATACCTAAAGGGTCTTGAGGGGAGGCGGATTAGAGGTGTTGTGAGCTCTATAAGGGAGAGGGGAGCCTCTATCTACATTCCCGATTACCTGCTTGAGGTGCCGGTTTCCCTTACCTCGGAGATGGTTCTGACGGAGGGGGAGGAGATAACCCTTACCGTTCAGAGCGTTGACCCCCTTAGGAGGAGGATAGTCCTCATCCCAACCCCTTCCTGACGGGGCTCTCGTTTATTCCTTCTTTTTGCCTTATCAAGTTTCGATTTGTGTGTTATATATTTTATTCGTGTCCTCTTTTCAAGAGGACTTAAAAGGGGTTTATCGTTCCATGGTACAGATAGTGGCCGTTGGGATTAGCCATAAAACTGCGCCCGTTGAAGTCAGGGAGTGTTTCTCGTTTCAGGAGCCCGAATTCGATACGGGGCTTGCCGAGTTATACAATAAGGAGAGCGTTAATGAGTGTCTCATACTCTCAACCTGTAACCGTGTCGAGGTCTATGCCGTATCCGAGAACCCAGATGGATGTGCTGGAGACGTCAAGCGGTTTCTCTCCGAGTTCCACGGAGTTTCCGAGGATTTCCTCTCCTCTTATTCCTATACACTGGTTGGTCAGAAGGCGGTAAGGCACCTCTTTAGGGTGGCATCTAGCCTCGACTCTATGGTAATTGGGGAGCCTCAGATACTGGGGCAGGTTAAGGAGGCCTTTAAGACGGCATCGGTTAAGGGAACGGTAGGGCTTATCCTTAATCGTCTCTTTCACACCGCCTTTTTTGTGGCGAAAAGGGTGAGATCCGAGACCGGAATCGGCACACAGGCGGTCTCTATAAGCTATGTTGCCGTGGAACTCGCAAAGAGGATATTCGATGACCTCTCGAAGAGAACCGTGATGCTTGTCGGAGCGGGGGAGATGGCTGAGCTTGCGGCAAGGCACCTAATAAAGGCCGGGATAAGAGACCTCCTAATAGCGAGCAGGAGGCTTGAGAACGCAAAGGCGCTTGCCGAAGCGCTTAACGGAAGGCCTATTAGAATCGAGGAGGTCTACTATCTGCTTAAGGAGGCCGATATCGTTATTACGGCAACGGGTTCCTCGGACTTTATAATCAGACCCCAGCACGTGCGTGAGGCGCTTAAGCTGAGGAGAAACGAGCCCATCTTCATGATCGACATCGCCGTGCCAAGGGACATCGATCCAAGGGTCGGGGAGATACCCAATGCCTATCTATACGATATTGACGATCTTAAGACCGTGCTCGACGAGAACCTGAAGACGAGGCGTAGGCTTGCCGAGAAGGCCGAGGAGATCGTTCTTGAGGGGGAGAGGCGTTTCCTCGGATGGCTCGATACACTGAGGGTCGTTCCAACCATAATAGGGCTTAAGAGGAGATTCGAGGAGATTAAAACGGTTGAGATCGAGAAGGCCCTTCGCAGATTAGGGAGCCTTTCCGATAGGGAAAAGAGGATCATAGAAAGCATGGCTTCTGGGATAATCGGTAAGATCCTCCATAACCCGGTAACTAATCTAAAAAAGGAGTCCTCTTCATTCCTGGGGTACCTTTACGTTGACGCTTTAAACAGGCTCTTTGAGCTTGAGAGTGAGTTTGAGTTTTTAGAAGAGTCAGACGATGAGACAATCGATAAGGATTGGAAGTAGAGGAAGCCGTCTCGCCCTTTGGCAGGCGGATTTTATAAGGGGTATTATCAGAGCCAAGTTCCCAAGCCTAAAGATAGAGATATCTGTAATCCGAACAACAGGCGACAGAGTAACTGATTCTCCTCTCTCCAGGATAGGTGGGAAGGGGGTATTCGTTAAAGAGATAGAAGAGGCCCTCCTACGTGGTGATATCGATATCGCCGTCCACAGCATGAAGGACCTTCCCACGGTTCTTCCCGATGGGCTAAAGATAGGGGCTGTGGCTGAGAGACACGACCCGAGGGACGTTCTCGTGTCTAGGAACCGAATCGGATTCCATCGGCTTCCAAAAGAGGCCAGAATCGGAACGGGCAGTCTGAGGCGTCAGGCCCAACTCCTCTCCCTTCGCTCCGATCTAGTAATCCTCCCGATTAGGGGGAATGTAGATACCAGACTTAAAAAATTAAAAAAAGAGGGACTCGATGCCGTTGTGCTTGCACTGGCTGGACTAAGGAGGATGGGTCTGGAGGGTGAGATTACGGAGGTCTTTTCCCCCGAGGTTCTAGTTCCCGCCCCGGGGCAGGGCATAGTGGCAATCGAGTGTAGAGAGGATGATAGGGAGGTGGGTGAGCTGCTCCTTCAGGTTAACCACATGGAGTCTCATATCGTAGCCTCCGCCGAGAGATCCTTCCTTGAAAGATTAGGAGGAGGCTGTCAGGTTCCAGTAGGGTGCTATGCGGAATCGAGAGGGGATAGGATGAGGATCCTTGGTTTGATTGCCTCTCCCGATGGCAGTGAGGTGATTAGGGATGAAATCGAGGGTTCCCTTGACGACCATAAGTCTCTCGGAGAGGAACTAGCAGGGAGGATACTGAAAAAGGGTGGGGAGCGGATCCTCTCTGGTCTCATTTCCTAAGCCTGTGTTAAAGCCCATAACGTGATGCCCAAAGGGGGATTCTCTGTGACGGACTGTAATATTTGTGGCATACTGTAAAGGACGACTCGTTTGTTTAGGCTAAAGGTGCCTTCTTTCTATCATGTTTGTAAAGAGAGGATGGTGGTTTAGGATATGCTCTATAAGAGTCTAGAAGAGGTCGATTTTGCATTCCTAGACGTTGAAACCACGGGGCTTGACCCTTACTGGGGGGATAGGATCTGTGAGATTGCGATACTAAAAACGAGAGGCGGAAGGGTTCTGGACAGGTTTGAAACCCTTATAAACCCTGGAAGAACTATCCCCTATCAGGCCATGGCGGTAAACGGAATAACGAATGAAATGGTTAGGAACGCCCCTTTTTTTAGGGACGTGGCAAGGGATGTCTTAATATCTCTAAGGGATGCGGTAATAGTAGCCCATAATGCCCCGTTTGACCTGGGTTTTCTCACTGCCGAATTCTCCAACATAAGGCTTTCTCCCCCTCAAGGCGAGGTGGTTGATACCCTTAGTATAGCGAGGCGATACTATAATTTCCCCAGTAACAACCTGGGGAGGATCGCTAGGCATCTCGGGATCCCTACCTTTGGAGAACACAGGGCGTTTGGGGACGTAAGGATCACCAGAGACGTCTTTGAATTCTTTCTCATGGACTTGGAAAGGAGGGGAATGAGGATTAAACACCTAAAGGACGTTCTTAAACTCCAGGGGGAAAAGGTTTCATTCGAGGTATCGGATGAGATCGTGATCCCGCCCACAATCGAAGAGGCTCTAAGGATTAGGGGTAAGCTCCGGATAAGGTACCTCTCGGCCTACAGGGAAGCGACCACAACCCGGATAATCGAGCCAATCGAAGTTAGGGTGAGTAGAGGACACACCTATCTAATAGCCTACTGCCACCTTAGAAAGGAAAGGTGTAGCTTTAGGCTAGACCGTATTCTAGAGGTAAGAAGTGTATCCTGATAGTGAGATAATTAATCCCCTGGATTTTCCTCCGGCATCGCCTGAGGGGTCGCTGTTCCTTGAGGCTGGGTTTCTCCCTCTGGCGTTGGAGTTGTTTCACCGGGAGGAGTCGGTGTTGCTTGAGCCGCGATCTGGCTCTTTAGCTGTTCGTTCTCGGTCTTAAGGTTGTTTACTTCTGTGGTTAGCTCTTCTACCCTCTTTTCGAGATCGGCTTTATCCTTCATGAGCTGTTCTGCCTGAGCCTTGACCTTCTCGTATTCCTCTTTCTTAACCGTGCCTTCACATCCTATTATAAGAGACAAGGAAAAAAACAGTATACTGGCCATAACCACTTCAGTAAACTTTCTCATGTTACGTACCCTCCTTTTAAGAAGTCGATTTGGGTAATCTAATCTATATTTATAAAGGCTAAAAGTCAATAAAGGGGAGACTATCTATCTTCGTCCAAAAAACTTGACATGACCCCTAAAGTCACATAAAATATTTGTTTAAACCCAACGCGGGGTGGAGCAGTCTGGTAGCTCGTCGGGCTCATAACCCGAAGGTCGGTGGTTCAAATCCACCCCCCGCAACCAATAATCTCAGGGATTTCCACTCACCCTTCTGTGACCTAAGATGAACCTCTTTAGTAAATTGATCTCCGTTATTTGTGTAGATTATCCGTGGGTTGCAATATTAGAGGATTCGATTTAAAGTGATTTACATGGGAAGAAAACGCCTTGGGGAATCACTTATTGAAGCCGGGCTTATCAGTAAAGAACAGCTTGCTCTCGCTCTTAATGAGCAGATCAAATCGAGGCAGAAGCTGGGTCAGGTTTTAATCAGATTGGGCTTTATTACAGTAGATACGCTTATAACCTTCCTTGCTAAGCAACACGAGGTCTTAGGGGTAAACCTGTATAAAGAGGTCATCGATGAAGGGGTTCAGAATCTCATACCCAGACACGTAATGGAGAAGTTCTATGTCCTTCCAGTCGGCTTCAAGGTCGAAATGGGAATTAAAAGGCTAATAGTTGCCATGTCCGATCCCAACAATTTGGAGTTAATCGACAACCTGAGGTTCATAACCGGATATACGATTGAACCCGTGTATGCCAGGGAAGAGGACTTAAGATGGTTTACGCAGTACTATGGCTACTATAAGAAAAAGGAGCTTTCCTAATTTGATCTTTTGGCAAGCCACTTAGAGACCCTTGGCCAGAGTTCCTTTAATGATCTGCTACTTACTGAGAGTCCGATGTGTCCTGTAGGAAAGACTATAGTCTCTTTATCCTTGCTTGATATAAGATCCTCCAAAACCATGCTTGAGGCGGGAGGGACGAGGTGATCTTTCTCGGCTATGAGGTTTAATACAGGGCATCGTATCTTTTTCAGGTTAACGGTCTTCCCACTTATCTTTAACTTGTTTTGCACAAGCAGGTTTTCCTGGTAACAGTACTTTATAAACTCTCTAAAAACCTCTCCGGGAACCGGTATATTGTCATTAAGCCATTTCTCCATTGCGAGGAAATTCTCAACGAGCCTTTTGTCGTCCAGCCTCTCGTAGAAGTTTACGTACTTTGTGACTAGGTTCTCAACGGGCTTCATGAAAAGAAAAACCGTTTGGAGAAACTCGGCAGGAACATTTCCATAGGCTTCAACGAACTTATCAACGTTAAAATACGATTTATCCCCCCAGAATCCCAAGAGTCCGCCAGATGACGCTTTAAAATCGATGCCCGTGGTCATAAGGACTAGGTTTCTTACGTCCTCGGGATAAAGTGCCGTATACATTACAGACATCGTTCCACCCATACAGTAGCCCAGTATGCTCACCTTTTTCGAGCCAGAGATCTTCTTTACCCTTTTCACTACGTTTCTTATGTATTTGTTTATATAAACGTCCAGATTGAGATGCTTGTCCTCGTCTCCGGGGGTTCCCCAGTCTATTAGATATACATCGATCCCGTGCTTTAAGAGCACCTCAACGACGCTTCTTCCGGGTTGCAAATCCAGTATGTATGGGCGGTTTACGAGTGCGAAGATTAAAACGAGAGGAACCGGATGTACCCTCTTGACCATAGGGGTGTAGTGAAGAAGCCTGAGTTTATTCTCTGTATAGACGACCTCATGAGGGGTTACGCCTACTTTGATTTCGGCTCGATTTACCAAGCTCAGCCTGAGGTTGTTTAGTATCTTCTCGGCCTTTTCTCTTAGGGATTCGGGTCCATTCTTAGGCATTTTTGGCAGTGAAACCTTCCCTCTACTATATACTCTATTCCGTGGTTACCCCACCATCCAGGTTCAGTACCGATCCGGTAGCCCAAGAAGAATCGTCGGAGGCGAAATAGAGTACCGCTCTTGCTATTTCCTCCGGCTTTCCGTTCCTGCCGATTGGGTGAAAGGGCTCCCACGCCTTCATACGCTCCGGGATCCTCTCCTTAGGGATTCCAAGGGTCTCAAATATCTCAGTCTCAACGACAGCCGGGCACACGCAGTTTACCCTTATCCTATCCGAGGCAAGCTCAAGCGCTAATGATTTCGTAAGCATGATTAGCCCCGCTTTTGATGCCGAGTACGCTGATGTGAAAGAGCCCCTTATCCCCCTTATCCCCAGTATGCTTGCTATATTTACAATCGAGCCACCGCCTCTTTTTTTCATCTCTTGTATCGCGTATTTGCACATAAAGAAGGCGCCTTTTAGATTTGTGTCCATGATGGTATCGTACTCTTCCTCTCTCATATCCGTTATCTTAATCCCTCTAAAGATACCAGCGTTATTTACCAGTATATCCAATCCCTCCCACCTATCCGCTGCCTCTTTGACTATACCTTGGGTGTCACTTACCTTCGATATGTCGCCGACAACGAGGTGGGCTTTGCCGCCGTTTTTTTGAATCGCATCCACGGTTTCAAGGAGTTTCTCCCTTCTCCTACCCGCTACCGTTACCGCCGCCCCTTCCCGTGCAAAGAGTAGTGCCGTGGCTCTACCTATTCCTGTTCCCCCTCCCGTTATAAGGGCCGACTTGCCCTTCAGTTTCATCCTTAGAACCCCTTAATGGTGTAGTTTGTTTAAACGGAGTTTAACTATTCTAATATAACGGATGCGAATATGAAATGGGCTATAGGATGCCAAAACCCGTTTCTGACTATGGCTCCAAGGTGAGCGGGTTTTATTGGATGGATCTCGCTTGACGTTTAACTTTTACCGGATGTACACTTAACCTAAATTCTTGTGGTTTTCTAGAGTGTCACATATCGGGGTTCCAAAACGCCTTTTAGCCGTAATGAAGCCCTTACCATCATGAATCTCAAGAGGCGATAAGAGATGGAGGTTCCAAGGCCTGAGAATGAAACGGAAAGACTAAAGGCACTTCGCTATCAAAAGGCGCTCCTCGAGCTCGCCAAGATGGATAATTCCGACCTCGATCTGACCCTAAGGATAATAACGGAACTGGGTTCCAAAACCCTGGGGGTAGAGCGGGTGAGTGTCTGGTTCTTTAACGAAGACCGTTCGGAGTTTATCTGTAAGGACCTCTACAAGCTAAGTGAAGACCGTCATGAAAATGGGTTTAGGTTTCTAACCAGTGATTATCCTGACTATTTTCATGCGCTTGAAGAGAGCCGCATCCTAGCTGCCAGTGATGCCTGTAACGACCCTCGGACCAGTCAATTCTCAGATGGGTATTTAAAACCCTTTGGAATAAGTTCAATAATGGATGTTCCCATCCGGCTCCACTCAAGGATCGTAGGGATCGTTTGCCATGAGCATACCGGACCTAAGAGGGAGTGGGCGATTGAGGAACAGGATTTCGGGGCCTCGATTGCCGATATGGTTTCTCTGGCATTAGAGGCATCAGAGCGTAGGCGGTTAGAAGAGGCGCTAAGAAGGGCTTACGACGATCTGGAGATTCGGGTGGAGGAACGGACAGCGGCGTTGGCTAAGGCCAACGAGGCCTTGCAAAACGAGATCAATGAGAGGAGATCCGCAGAAGACGCACTTAAGGATAGCCTTAATCTCTTGGCCAAAAAGAACCGTTACGAGACGATAATCGGCACAGTGAGTAGGAGTGTCCATCAGTCAATCGGTCTCCAAGAGGTTCTAGAGAACGCCATTGAGGCTATAAGTAAGAACATAGAAAGGGTGGACAACATCTTCATCTCCCTCGTTGAGGGAGATGAGGCGGTTCTAAAGGTCTGTAGAGGCTATCCCGATTGGTTTATCGAGCGTGTGAGGAGGATACCCTATCCCAAAGGGGCTACGTGGAAGACCATAATAAGTGGGAGGCCCACATATTGTGCCGATGCAGAAAACGATACTGTCCTGGGGCCAGCCGGAAAGGAGGTTGGCACGAAGAGCTATCTTTCCATACCGATTCGCGGCGGAGATGGGACTATAGGTGTCATAAACATAAACTCTCTAAAGAAAAACGCCTTTGATGAGGATGAGTTAAAGCTATTTGAGATTATAGCACAGCAGATAGAGGCGGCGATCAATAATGCAAAGCAGGCCGAGGCTCTAAGACAGTCCGAGGAGCGCTATCGTACCCTCTTTGATCAGTCCCCTATAGGGGTATATATATTCGACAAGGAGTTCAAGATAACGCACTGTAACGAACGAATGGCCGATATCCTTAAATCCTCGCGCGAGAGGATAATAGGAGTCGATATGCGCAAGCTGAAGGATCAGGGCTTCATGCCCCTTATGAGAAAGGCGCTGGAAGGTATCACTTCACAACAAGAGGGTTTCTATGAGGCGACTACGAGCTCAGCAAAGCTATGGTTATCCGTGCGTGTTGCACCCCTGCGCGATGCCGAGGGAAGAGTCACAAGCGGGATGGCCGTGGTGGAGGACATAACCGAGAGGAAACGCTCGGAGGAGGCGTTACTGAGTATCGCAAAAGGGGTTTCTGCCGAAACGGGGGAGGCGTTCTTCCGATTGATGGTTGAAAACCTCGCAAAGGCGCTCGAAGCCGATTGCGCCTTTATCGCCGAGATGGTCGAAGGTGGTGTTGAGCGTGTTAGGACTATTGCCGTCTGTACCGATGGTGAGATCATCGGTAATTTCGAATACGACTTGGCCCATACGCCCTTTGAGGATGTGGTTGGAAGGGGTCTAATCTCCTACACCGAGGGTGTAAGACGTGGGTTCCCGCGTGATTATATGTTGGCTGAAATGGGTATCGAGGGTTATGTTGGAGCCCCCCTTTTTGATTCGGCTGGTAGGATACTCGGTTTAATGGTTGTACTCTATCGTCAGCCGATAAGGAATCCAAGGATCGCCGAGTCCATGCTCCAGATCTTTGCAGTACGTGCATCGGCGGAGTTAGAACGTAGGAAGGCGGAAAAGGCGTTAAAGGAAAGCGAGACGCAACTGCGCTTGGCCCTTAGTGCCGCCCGTATGGGTACGTGGAACTGGGATATAGTAACAGGTAAGGTAAATTGGTCTGAGGGGGTTGAGCCTCTATTCGGTCTTCCTCCTGGTTCCTTCTCTGGTAGTTATGCGGCCTATCTCGATTGCTTGTATCCCCAGGATCGCGAGGTCGTAAAACAGGCCATTGCCCGTGCCATAAATGGGGGTGAGGATTACTATGTTGAACACCGAATAGTCTGGCCAGACGGAAGCATACGCTGGTTAGGGTGTAAGGGTAACGTCCTTCGAGACGAAAACGGGAGAGCCATACGTATGGACGGCACCGTCATGGACATTACGGAGAGAAAGCGTGCGGAAGAGGACCTGATAAGGGCCCAGAAACTGGAGTCCCTGGGTGTTCTTGCCGGAGGGATTGCACATGATTTCAACAACCTGTTGACCGCCATTTTGGGTAACGTCTCTCTGGTAAAGACATACGGAAACCCAGAGGATAAGGCGTATAGGAGGCTTACCGAAGCGGAAAAGGCATGTCTCAGGGCGAGGGATCTAACCCAACAACTACTTACCTTCTCCAAGGGCGGAGCGCCGGTTAAGAAGGTAACCTCCATAGCGGAATTGATAAGGGAATCGGCCAGTTTTGCACAGAGGGGCTCTAACGTTAGATGCGAGTTCTCGATAGCGGATGGACTGTGGCCCTTGGAGGTTGATGAGGGTCAGATCAGCCAGGTTATCAATAACCTCGTCATAAATGCCCAGCAGGCGATGCCACAGGGTGGGGTTATAAGGATAAGTGCGGAGAATGTGATGGGTACAGGTTTTCCTATTAGTGACCGCGTGGGTGCTCTGCAGGTAAAGGATAGAAGGTATGTGAAGATAACAGTAGAGGACCAGGGGATCGGTATACCTGAGGAACACGTTTCAAAGGTATTCGATCCGTATTTTACGACTAAACAGAGAGGAAGCGGCCTTGGTCTTGCCGTAACGTATTCCATAGTGAAGAACCACGATGGGTATATCGAGGTGGAATCCAAGTTGGGGGTCGGAACCAAGTTCCACATATATTTACCCGTCTGTGATAAGGGATTACCGGAACGTACGAATATGGAGAAGGATAACCTGATACGGGGTAGGGGTAGGGTACTCGTAATGGACGATGAGGAGATAGTGAGAGACCTATTGGGGGAGATACTCGGCCAGATCGGATATGAGGTTGGATTCGCAAGGGAGGGCGGTGAGGCGATCGAGTTGTACATTAGGGCTAAAGACAGCGGAAAACCGTTTGATGTGGTCATAATGGATCTAACCGTGCCAGGTGGAATGGGTGGGAAGGAGACGATTAAGAGGCTCTTGGATATAGACCCAGAGATCAAAGCGATAGTATCGAGCGGATACTCAAACGACCCTATTATGTCTGACTATAGGAGATACGGCTTTATGGAAGTGGTTACAAAGCCGTATAGGATAGAAGAGCTAAGTGTGGTATTAAATAAAGTGATGAATGGGAAATGACCGGGATCTCTAAGAGGAGTTAACCACGACTACAGGACACGATACGTTTTTCAAGATGCGCTCTACCCTTGGTCCCAGAAAGAGTCGATCCGAACCGGGACGGATAGCCGTTCCCAGAATAATCAAATCGATCCTCTCCTTCTTGACGACGTCCTCGATAACCGTTTCTGGATCGGGACCTATCCTGACATCGGTCACCGTGAGAACCCCTTGTGACTCCCCGAGTTGGCGGAGTTCTTCGACGATCTGGTGAGCGATGCCTAGCCTGCGCTCAAGGTCTCCTGTATATGTATCACGATACCATGCGCTCTCATCCTGGACTAATACGTTTAGTATTATCACCTCTTCTTCACCGGTTGAGGCAAGCGAAAAGCCTATTTCGGCGGCGTTTTTGGATGCGACTGTTCCGTTAGTCGGCACCAGGATGCGCCTTGGCAACCAGGTTTCTTGCAGGCGCTGGCCATGTACCACCATAGTCGTGCATGGTGAGAACCTAACCAGATGATCCACGATGGGGGTAAATAGGGTATCCGAGCCCCTGTTTCTTTCCGAAGCCCCGAGGATGAGGAGGTCGTAATCCTTTTTTGCCTCGTCTAATATGATATCGATTGGGGAATCGCTTTCTACCACCTTTTTGATCAACTCTTTTTGAGAGAATAAGAGACTCAGTCTATCCAGAAACTCCACACCACTTGCCCTTTCACCGGGCTTGGCGACGTTAAGCAGTGTAACGGAAAGATCGGTTTTTGCTCCCATTCTTTCCAGAATGCGGGCCTCGATCGTCTGAATGGGGCCTTCCCTATCCTCGCGTCGCCTTACGGGTAAGAGAACCCGGTGGATGCTGGCTACGATGCTTCCCTTGGCCAGTTCCTCTCGGCGTAGGCGCTCCAACTCTTCCTCTTCGGGTTTTACGTGTTTAAGAACCCATCGGAGCCCAGGTGGTGCCATGAGCGATGTGCTAATGGCCATGAGTACTATGATCGAGAACATGTCTTGGCTGAGTATGCCGAGTGAGAGGCCGATTGTAGCGATTATGATCTCCATTGCCCCACGGGCATTAAGGGCCGTGCCAAGGCTAAGCGAGGTCCAAGGATCACGCTTTGCTATGATGCGTCCCCCTATGTAGGTACCAAGGATTTTTCCAAAACAGGCTATAGAGATTACGAGAAGTCCAATGGCAATAAGGGTTGGATTAAGCAGGTTTAGGAGATTTACCTTAAGCCCCGCTACGGCGAAGAAGATGGGTGCAAAGATACCGATGGCGATGTTTTGTAATGCGTGGTGAACGGAGTCCGGTAGCCTTGACATCTGACCGAAAAGGATACCCATGATAAAGGCGCCAAATAGCGCCTCTAATCCTATTGCCTGTGTGATCGCACCCCAGGTGAAGGTGAGGACCACCACGAGGGTTAGAAGCTTGTATTGACTGACGACCTCATCCTGTACGTAGTTGAGTGACCTTTTAACCAACCAGCGGCCTACCGTGAAGCTAAAGACCAGAAAAGCAGCGACCTTACCGACCGATTGTAGAGCCGTAATCGGGCTTACTGCCTCTCCGCGCGCCAACCCTATTATGATCGAGAGCACAATCCAGGCCGTGGTATCGTCAACCATACCCGCCGCTATGATCGTCTGACCTATATCACGGCGCATGAGATTTAGGTCTATTAGCACCTTGGCTATCACAGGAATCGCTGATATAGACATGGCCGCGGCTATAAAGAGGGCAAAAACCAGTCTCTCGTCGGCCTTTACGAGTAGAAAATCCGGCAGGTAGAGGCCCAGCAAAAAACCGGTCGAAAAGGGAACAACGAGACCGCCACTTGCGGCTCCAAGGGCGGTTCTGGCGTGTCTGCGTATGAGTGCAAGGTCGGTTTCTAGTCCGGTGATGAGTAGTAGGAACATGACTCCTATCATGCTTACCACTTCTAGCAAATAGCCCTGTACCTTTGTTTGAGGCACTACCCATTCGGCGATGAATGGAAAAAAACCGCTAAGTAGCGAGGGGCCAAGCACTATGCCGGCCAGGATCTCCCCGACTACAGCGGGCTGACCCAGTCTCTGGGCTAACTCACCAAGGGCCCTGGCACTCAATAGAAGCACGGCGACCTGAATAACCAAGGCGAGCACATCGTGATGTGGTGCTGCGGTAAATGGTTCCATGGATGCCTGCTTTTTGATTCTTAAGTCTTAAGCCGGTTTTAATGTCTGTTAGACAGAATCAATAAACAGATGATACGGATTGAGATACGAATAGAATTATATCGAGAGCGGAGAGCTTAAACAAGTTCTTGGGGGTTGGGTTTCTTGTAACTTTGCATATAGAGGCTAAAATAGATTAGGTATGGAGTCATTTGAGGATGCCCTTAATGAGCTTAAGACCATTATTGAAGAACTGGAAAGCGGAAACCTCTCTTTAGAGGAGTCGCTCGCCGCATTCGAAAGGGGTACTCGGCTTATAGCCTCCTGCCACGAGAAGCTAAACGAGGTTCAAAGAAGGGTCCAGATTCTGGTTGAGAGTTTGGAGGGGGATGTAATACGTAAGGAATTTGACCTAGAAGAATAGTTCATGGGATTCGATATAGGACTCTATATTTCAACGAGAAAGAGTATAGTGGATAAGAGGCTATCCGAGATCCTTGTGGGCTCCTCTCAGCCGGTTACCAGGCTAGAGGAATCTATGCGCTATAGCGTATTGGCGGGCGGTAAGAGGTTGAGGCCTATCCTATGTATAGCCGCAGGAGAGGCCGTGGGTGGAACGATCGAGAGCATACTTCCCATAGCCTGCGCAATAGAGATGATCCACACCTATTCCTTGATTCACGACGATCTTCCCTCTATGGACGACGATCTGCTGAGGCGCGGTATGCCTACGAATCACAGCGTCTTTGGAGAGGCGGTTGCCATCCTCGCTGGAGATGCCCTTCTTACGGATGCGTTCTTTGTGATCGCCAATGAAGGCGTTTCAGTTGGACTGAGCCCTTCTTCTGTTATCGAGATAATAAGGGATATTTCAAAGGCCGCTGGTTCGGCGGGAATGGTAGGCGGTCAGGCACTGGATCTTGCCCTTGAAGGAAAGGAGGATGTGACCGTTGAGCTTGTAGAGAAGATGCATTCTCTAAAAACCGGGGCTCTAATCGAGGCCTCTATTGTATGCGGTGGAAGGATCGGAAAGGCGGATGAGGAGCAGCTCTCTCAACTCCGACAATACGGAAGGTGTCTAGGACTCTCTTTTCAGATTATAGACGACGTTCTCGATATCGAAGGAGGAACCGAGATCGGAAAAACCAGAGGGGCGGACGTCCGTAGGAAGAAGGCCACGTATCCGGCACTATTAGGGGTTGAGAGGTCGAGAGAACTGGCACTTAAGCTCACCGAAATGGCCGTAAGTGCTTTAAGTGGTTTTGATGAAAGGGCGGATCCTCTCAGAGAACTGGCTCTTTACCTTGGGGGAAGGAGATATTAAAAAGAGGGAAAGGATCGATACACTCCTCGTAAAAAGGGGGCTTGTCCCTTCTAGATCCCGTGCGCATTCCCTCATAATGGCGGGATCGGTGTTTGTTGACGGCTCCCGAGTCGATAAATCCGGGACGCTCGTTAAAGCCGATTCGCGGATTGAGGTGAGAGGGGGCGATCTAAGGTATGTGAGTCGTGGTGGAATAAAGCTTGAAGCGGCTCTTATGGGGTTTAATGTCGATGTGCGTGATAAGACCGCGCTTGATATCGGAGCCTCTACCGGGGGATTTACGGATTGCCTTCTTCAACACGGGGCAAAGGTGGTCTATGCGGTGGATGTTGGATACGGGCAACTCGATTGGAGGCTCAGGAATAACCCAAGGGTAATCGTTATGGAGAGGACCAACGCCAGGTATCTAAAGCCCGAGGACATAGGTGAGAGGGTGGATATAACCACGATCGACGTTTCATTTATTTCTCTAACGAAGGTTATTCCGGCTATACTCGGAATCCTTAAACCGGGTGGAACGCTCATCGCATTGATAAAACCACAGTTCGAGGTGGGTAAAGGCGAGGTTGGAAGGGGCGGTATCGTAAGGGACGAAGATAAGCAGAGGGATGTAATAAGAAGGATTACGGTTTTCTTAGAAGACGCGGGTTTTAGGATACTAGGTGTCATACCCTCTCCTATACTCGGTGCGGATGGGAATAGGGAGTTTCTTGTGGGAGGGGTTTTAAATGCGGGGTAGTCTTCTCACTTTCTCTTCTTCCCCCAATCCTCAAGAAACCTTTCGAGTCCGACATCCGTTAAGGGGTGTTTTAAGAGTTGTTTAAAGACCTTGTATGGCATTGTGGCTATATGGGCCCCGGCCTTTGCGGCTTCAACCACGTGTATGGGATGGCGAACGCTTGCAACAAGGACCTCCGTTGGATAGCCGTAGTTCTTATAGATGTGGACTATGTCCCTCACTAAATCCATCCCCGTGTTTGAAACATCGTCAAACCTTCCCACAAAGGGGCTTACATATGCGGCCCCCGCCTTTGCGGCAAGAAGGGCCTGGGAGGGTGAAAAGACGAGCGTTACGTTTACCCTGATTCCCTCCTGGGATGCCCTCTTTGTTGCCTTAATGCCGTCTTCCGTAATAGGCATTTTGACTACCACGTGCGGATGAACACTGGCGAGCTCCCTTGCCTCATCGAGCATCCTTTCTACGTCCGTGCTTATTACCTCTGCACTTACAGGGCCTTTTACTATCTCACAGATCTCTCTTATAAGCTCTTTAAATCCCCTCTGCTCGCCCTCCTTTGCCACAAGCGTTGGATTCGTTGTAACCCCGTCTAGAACACCATAGCTTACGGCGTCTCTTATCTCATCCATGTTGGCGGTGTCAAGAAAGAATTTCATCACCGGTCCTCCTGATTCAGAACTGGACTATACCATAATTCGGTAGTGGATTGAAGTGCGCTCGTGCATTTGACAAATCCTCTGTTACATGCAAACTATTGAAACCATTTCGATAGGTTAGGAGTTAAGGATTATGGCTAAAAGGATTCGTTCGGCTATAAAGAAGCATCGCCAGAGCCTAAAGAGAAGGGCTAGAAACGTTCACATCCGTTCCACGCTAAAGACCATAGTAAAGAGGCTAAACACAGCGATCGAGCAAAAGGATCTACCAAAATCCCAAGAGGCCCTAAGGTCCGCCGTATCAGCGCTTTCCAAGGCGGCGTCAAAGGGGGTAATCCATAAAAGAACCGCATCAAGGACTATATCTAGACTCTCAAAGAGGGTTTATGAACTGTCAAAGGGGCTGGAGGCTTCGAGTTGAGGTTTTATTAAATAAAAAGCCTACTTGCACAGCTCCAAAACTAGTCTCGTAAGGCTTAGGTTTTTTGGAATGTGGCTCGTCTTTAAATCCCTATCCCCTTCATAGAGGATCTTACTTATGCGCCTAATGTCTTCGTATTTGAGGCCGCTTGCCTCCTTTCTTATATAGTAAAGCGCGCCCCTTGAGACCCTGAGCTCTTTTAGGATCTCGCTTTCTGGGGTGTTTTTATCTATTAGCTCCTTTGCCTTCCATATCAGTCTTACACGCCGGCCTATTCCGTTTAGTATGTAGAGAGGCTCTTCGCTTCTCGCCTCGAGCTCTAGAAGCGCTTTAAGGGTCTTTCCTCTGTCTTTTTCCGATATGGCGTTTATTAGTTGGAGTACGTCTTTAAATTGGGTTCTCTCCGTGAGGTTCTCCACATCCTCGGCCTCTACCCTCTTTCTCTTCCCTGCAAAGAGGGTGAGTTTCTGGATCTCTGTCTGAATGTCCTGGAGGTTTTCTCCCACAAGTGAGACAAGGGTTTCTATAGCCTCATCCGTTATATCGTATCCGAGCCTTCTTGCCTCCTCCTTTATTTCTCTATGTATCCCCTTCTTGTCTAGAGAAAAATCAACTAGGGTGATCTTTTCCCCGCCTTCAACGTCTAGCTTTCTCTCTTCGGTTAGTATAAGAACCAGACAGGTGGATGGAGATGGGGATAGGAGGTATTCCTCCAGTAATCTAAACTCGGCCACGGGTAGTCTATCGGCGTTTCTTACGACGACCATCCTCATTTTGGAAAGCATAGGATAGGTCTTGGCGCTTCCTATTATGTCCTTTGCAGAGGCGGAGTCACCATAGAAAAGGGAGAGGTTAAAATCGACCGTTTCACCGACGACCCTTTTCTTTAGGGATTCTATGGCCTCATCCATTAAGCGGATTTGATCCCCGGTAAAGAGGTAGACGGGGCTGATTTCACCCGTTAGGAGCAGTTTATTAAAATCGCTGCCTCTTATCCTCGTCGGGGCGGTCTTTCTCATTTTTGTCATCTATTATGGAAAGGGAATTATACGGCAATTATTGGGCTCTGTAAAACAGGGGTGGTACTTAGAACTTTGGTTATTGGCTCAGATAGTGGGTTTGGAATCGGTTGTCGTATCCGGTTATAATCGAGTCTATGACCGATTCCTTGGATAATAGGGTTGAGTGGGCGTATATTGGGGAGGTTGATTATTTGACTGCCCTTCATCTACAGAGGGAGCTGTGGAGGAG
This sequence comes from uncultured Spirochaetia bacterium, assembly GCA_964636885.1. Classification (GTDB taxonomy): domain Bacteria; phylum Desulfobacterota_D; class UBA1144; order Nemesobacterales; family CSP1-2; genus CAZWVA01. The sequence continues at coordinate 16,161 of CAZWVA010000015.1, read as the reverse complement.
GGTTCTTTCAAACGATGATCGGAGTGGGTTCCTCCTTCTTTGCGAGCATAGGCCGGTAATCACGATTGGAAGGTTTGGAAGGGAGACAAACATTCTCCTCTCTAAAGAGGATCTAAAGGAGCGCGGTATCGAGGTCCATAGAATAGAAAGGGGAGGAGACGTTACCTTTCACGGTCCGGGTCAGCTTGTCGGTTATCCCATAGTGAATCTAAGGGATTTTAAGCTGGGAGCGAGATCCTATGTCCATCTTCTCGAAGAGACGCTGATTGCCGTGCTTAGGGGTTTTGGTATTCAAGGGGGGAGGATAGAAGGGTATCCGGGGGTTTGGATTGGGGAGGAAAAGATCGCGGCTATAGGGGTATATGTGAAACGCTTAATCACGATGCATGGGTTTTCGTTAAACGTGAATACGGATCTCGGTTTCTTCTCCCTCATAGTCCCATGCGGGATCCGCCGTATGGGGGTGACATCGATGAAAAGGGTGACGGGCAAGGAGTTTCCCCTTAAGGATGTGGCTTTGATTCTCGTAAACGAGTTTGGGAAGACGTTTAAAGCAGATATGAAAGCCACGCACGTCTCCGAGAGGGATAAAGTGGCCATATTGCGCCGGTTGGGGGGGAGCTCTGGTGTTTAGTTGTTGGTTCCCCAATCAAAGATGTAGTAGTGAAGGAGCTTTTCGTACTCAAAAACCGTCCACCTGATGTGACGCCTTTCCCGCCACCAGCTTTTCGGGTCAAAGCTATCGTACTTGGAGGGTCTGGTAATCACCCTTATCTCCCCATTGGTCACGTGATTAAAGATCGTCTTTGCCCTTCTCGTATGGTATTTGGATGTGACAAGGATCATCGATTTTAGGTTTTTTCCCTTTAAAAAACCGTATACGACCTGTGCTTCGCTGTATGTGCTGTCTATCCTTTTATCGATGATCACTATGGCCGACTCCGGAACCCCCAGTTTTAAGGCAATCGCTTGATTGAGGTCGTGTCCTTCTGGAATGCCGATTCCCAATTTGATCAGTTCATCGTAACCCTCCGGTTTTTGTTCTTTGGTGAGAACTATAAGTGAGGCGTATCCTCCCTTATATATATCAATCGCCTCCATTATCCTATCTGGAATAGAACCGCTTAGAATGACTATGGCATCTGCCTTCCCGATCGGGTCTTCGGTTATAAGGTATTCACCAACGGAGGTTAAGATAGCCTCTCGAAAACCCACTATGCCGAGGGTTATTAGTACGAGTACGGCAAGGGTGACTAACCTAAGCCGTTTTCCATGCGAGTTCCTATCTATTTCGACCTCCTGTGTCTGTTAGGAATCACGCCCACAGATTTCAATGGAGCTAAAAAAGTATCCTATCTCAAACGAGGCGGATTCCGGGGAATCCGATCCGTGAACTATGTTTCTCTCTATATCTGAGGCAAAGGCCTTTCTAATCGTCCCTTCCTCCGCCTTTAGCGGGTCGGTTGCCCCCATGATCTCACGCACCCTTGAGATAGCGTTCTCGCCTTCGAGCACCATCACAACACAGGGGCCCGATGACATGAATTCCGTGAGACTGTGGAAAAAGGGCCTATGCCTGTGAACGGCGTAAAAACCCTCTGCCCACGCTCTTGATAGCCTTATCATCTTAAGGGCGACTACCCTCAATCCCTCCTTCTCGAATCTCCTTATCACCTCGCCTATTAGGTTCTTGCTTACGCCGTCAGGCTTTACGATTGAGAGTGTTCTTTCCAACTCCTATACCTCCTTGTGTTAATAGCCGTTTAATTTTTCTCTCTTATCCTTGGACTGTCAACTGGTGAGAGGTGACGTAGTCATCATAATTGGTCCTCATCCTCCTTTTTCTTCTCACACGTACCCTTTCAGTAGCTTCCGTTCTTCTGGTCTCATCGCATGCGGCCTTTAGAAAACCTATGAGAAAGGCAAAGTATAGGGCATTTGACGGGATATGGAGGTTAAAATCGGTCAGGCTGTGGATGAGTATAGACACTATACCGGTTAACGCGCCAAGGGTCAGAAAGAACCTCGAATAGTCTCCCCCTTGAGAGAAGCGATTTAGGGCTCTTAAGGAGGAGATTATAAGAAGCAAAAGCGCGGTAACGATAGAGAGGAAACCCAGAAAGCCGGTTTCAACTATAAGCTGCAGGTAATCGTTATGCGCGTATGTGTACACTAGGGCCTGCTCCATGGATCTCTTGTAGAGAGGATAAACGTAGCCAAAGGTTCCAAAGCCGGTTCCAAAGAGGGGAAAGTCCCTTATGGCCTTTAGCGTATCCTTCCAAACCAGTATTCTTCCGGGGGCATCGCCTTCTATTTGCAGGAACCTTTCAAATACCGAATAGAGACCTATCCAGAGTCCGTATAGTATGGATACGGCCAGAACGAAGAGGAGCATTCTGCCCATCCTTATTCCCCTCTTTTTTAAACTGGGGTGGATTATGGAGAAGAAGACGAGGGATAAGAGAACGCTGAAGATACCCATCCTCGATTTCGAGAATATGAGGGCAAGAACCATTATTCCGACTAAAAAGAGAAAGAGTACCTGTCTATAGATGTTATCGGATGAAACCATGGTTTTCCAAAGGGCTTTCTTCTCCCTCTGCCATGCACTTAGAGATACGGCGTATCCAAGGGCAAGGGGAATACACATTTCAAGAAAACCCGCAAAGTGGTTCCTGTTAACGAATGTCCCGGTTGCTGAGATCAGGTTTGGATAAGCGGAGTTACTTATATCCATCAGGTACTGGTATATTCCATATGCGGCTTGAAATATAGAGGCCGCAAGTACTGGAATGAGAAGGATTTTTAACCTACGATCGGATCTAAAGACTCTCGATACGACGAATCCAAAGGCAACATATGAGAGTAGGAGGATGGTTTCTCTCCAGGTGGCGTGGCTGTAGAGGCTTATTGTAAACACGCTCCCCCCGTTGGGGAACCCAACGCTTGAGAGTAAGGATTCGTTTCTTTCCCAGATCTCTAGGCTCTTTTCCGATAAGACCCCCAGGACGGATCGTGGCAGTGGAATGACCTGAAATAGGCATATTAGGAGAAAGAAGAAAAGCGGGATTAGGTTCTTTATACGTATCTTAAATGCCTCTTCGTCGTGAAACGACCAAAGGAGCCATAGAAAAAACAGTAAGAAGGCCTGCAGTTCCAAGACGAATCTGGCCCATGGCTTTACACTTCCAAATGGAAGGGGCGAAGAGATGAGGAGGGAGAATACGGATAGGTAGATGAGTTTTTCGAGTATATTACGAACCATAATATCGATTCGATCTGAATTATACCACATTCGATAGTCGGATTAAGGATGAACCGAAGAATCCTTTGATTTCAAAGTTGGTAATATTTTGACATTTTTCGTCAATTGTTTCTTAATATCGGTCTATCAAATACGTTTTTTAATCCATCGGTTCTCTTTTTGTCATTATATTCTACAGTGATTTTAAAGGTTTTTGTGGAACGGATTCCTTAGTTTAAAAAGAGGCACGTTTTTTGCTAAATCCAAGGAATGTGGGAAAGGGATCGAAAGATCAAATTCAAGCTTTCCCACAAGGCTTTTGAAATCCTAACCGATAAAGGCAAACCATCCGAAAGGGTGGGACGCAAAGCCGACGGGCCTAAAGGCTGCTAATGCAGCCCATGGTGGCTGGGTTGCCGAAGTAAGGTGATCAAGGCTAGCTCCTTAAAACTCTGGGGTGTGCCTCCTTGCGGTTGTGGTTTCAGGAGCCGTAAGGAGGTTTAAGATGCACACCTCTCCTTTTTCTAAGACCGTCCGTGTCTTTAAACGGGTATTCTTCATTTCTCAGTTTCGGTCTAAAAGGGTTTTTTCCATATATTGGCTAAGAACCCTGTCCACGTGTTTATTCGCCTTTTCGCTCCTATACTCCTGTGGGGGTGGAGGGGGCTCTGGTAGTTCAGATGGGGGTAGTACCAGCGGGAGGACGGAGGCCATTCATACCACTCGGCTTGGTATAAAGGTTCATATGCCCTCCTCCGTATATGAGAATGGCCTCTATCTCTTGGATGGTTTTATCCCTAATCACGACGACATAGATCGGACCATTCTCGACTGGGTGGATGAAAGGGTAATGGAATGGATCGATAGCCACCCCGACATGAATCCGGACGACCTTCTAGGAGTCGCAAGGTCACATACACTCGTCATACACGATCATTGGGGTTTTCTATGCTCCGTCAGTCAGTCGGGTCTATGTAATGGCCTCTATGATGAGGGTGCTAATGTGATCCATGCTTCCATATACATAAAACGCGAGGCAGGAGAACCACCTGCCGATACTCCATTCATCCCGCCTCATACCGTAATGACGAGCGAGGAGGTAGCCACTTGGACGGGGAATCGGTACTGGATCACCGGGGATAAGGCCGATAAGTACTATTGGGGCACTGTATCTTGGGATGGAATGGGCTTATACGTTATCATCCACGAACTCGACCACGCCATAGGGCTGAATCGCGATTAGCCCTGTACTACCCGGATCGGCCTTCGATTATCGGAATTTGGTACTAGTACTAAAGTACTACTAAAGTACTATTGATTTAGTATCATCGATTTGTTATAAGTAGGGGTAGTCGATTAAACCATATTTGTTTGGGGATAGGCTCTTTGGTTGTGTCTTTATCTCGTCTTGATTTAGGAGGGGATTGGTGTGGGTTAGTTTACTGTTTGGTTGTTACATCTGGAAGGGATAGGTTTTTACAAAGTGGTTTTGGCGGTCTTTGGGTATAGCTTAATTGGATCTCAGGAGGATAAAACGATGAAGATATACCGCTTTATTTCCCTTATCTTGGCCTTTCTTCTAATAAACCTTCAGATCGCAAATGCGGCGAGTGTGTTGGGGAAGATTTCGGTTTATACGTCCCCTTCCTCGCGTCCTGAGGTATTCCCACTCGTTTCTGGAAATAGAGTAGCTTACGAAAATCCGGCTATCGTGAAGATAAATGGAGGGACCCTGCTAACTGGTAAAGGGACCTCGTTTGAGACTCTTGAGGAGGGGGAGACGGTTGTATTCCGGGTCGGAAGAGGGGACATTTACTTTCGGCTTCTCCCGGATAAGGTAAGGGTGTCTTTTAAAACCGGAGGAGGTGATATTTTTTCACCTAAGGTGGCTCTTACGAGTAATTCGGTTATAGAAGGCAGGATCAACGTGGGCGATAGGGGAACGATGGTGGAGGTAACCAAGGGGTCATTGGAGGTCGAAACCCAGGAAGGGATTTCAAGGATAAATGAAGGTGAAAAGAGGTTCCTCGCACAGGCCGATATAGCCCAGGGCCTTATGGGTTCATGCCCTGAGTCATCGGAGTTGGTTAAGCTGGTTGGAGGAAACGGGATAGTGGATAAAACCCCTTTGGCCCCTTATGGAGGGGTTTTGGCTGGAGGGAAGGTTCATAATGCGGTAGTAGTGGATCGTAATCTCAATATACTCAGCGATGTAAAGATCGATGAAGGAGCCGAGCTGGACATATTGGGCGTGGTGATAGATAAGAACAATGTAATAGTGGATCAGAAGTTCCTCGCAAAGAACGGGGGGCAGTTGGATCTAAGCAGGGTTGGAAGCAGCGTCAAGGAATGTACTCTTCTTGTGAAACTGATAGACGATACGACGGATGAGGGACGTCTTGCGGCGGGGCTGATAGGGCTCGGTATGATTCTTTTGGCAATACTCCTAAGGGGTGGTGGGGACGGTGGTGACAGGGAAGCGAGCCCGGTACTATGAGGGAGAAAAGGCTTAGCATCGCTAAGAGAACGAACCCGGAGAACTCTACTTGTGAGTGTTAAGGTTATACTTTTTGCTTTGGTATCCGGTGTCCTTATGACTGGCTGTCTTGGAGGGGGAGGAGCCGTAACCTCCTCGACTCCAAGGGTCGATTTTGAGACCGACCAGGAGATAAAAGACCTTAACTCGAAGCTTATCGTACAGGGAACCGCTTCCCCCGTGTCCCCTGCGGATTATCTCATAGGTCCTGCCGACCTACTGGAGGTCAAGGTCTTCGAATCCGATAGATTGACAAGCACAGTGCGGGTGAGCTCAAGGGGGCAGATAACCCTTCCCCTTCTAGAGAATGTGGACGTAAATGGAATGACAGCAAGAGAGGTGGAGGTGAAGATCGAGGATCTCCTAAAGAAGGGCGGGTATATAAATAATCCCCACGTCAATGTTTTTATAAAGGAACACAACAGCAAGCTGGTGTCTGTGGTTGGGCATGTGAGGGAACCGGGGAGTTACGAGATATTGGGAAAGGAGACGATTCTCGGCGTCCTTGCCAGAGCAAAGGGACTAACGGATAGAGCCGGAACCTCGGTCTATCTTACAAGGGTTAAAGAGGACGGTAGAAGGGAGTCCTATGTGGTTTATCTTAACGATCTACTCCTCAACGATAATCCCCAGATAAATCTCACGGTTGAACCCGGTGACGTTATTTACGTTCCCGAGGCCGGTTCGGTCTTTGTGGAGGGGGCTGTGGGGAGACCCGGTGCCTACTCTATAAAAGAGGGTATTAGCACCGTAAGTCAAAGTATAACCATGGCAGGTGGACTGGCTAGCTTTGCAAACAGCCGTGATGTCAAGCTGGTTCGTTACCTAGGTAAAGGACAGAGGGAGGTCATTCCACTGAATCTGGCGGCGATTCGAAAGGGTGAGGCCGAAGATCCCTTATTAAAGGATAGAGACGCTGTAATAGTCGGGGTGAGCGTCACCAAGAGGATCCTTGCCGGTCTTCGCCTTAACTATCTTTATGGGCTTTTAGGAATAGGCTATGACCCACCGGTTCCAATAGTTTATGGAAGCGAAAAGTAAAACCCTATAGGAGATCGTCTATTGGAAGAGGAAAGGAGAGAAGAAAAAGGCAATAAGGAATTGGCCGAATACAAGGGCAGGGAGCTGAGAGAAAGGGACGATTATCTCTTGTCCACGGAGGTTCGAAGGGAGTACGATACCTATATCGAGGAGGATTTTATAAACCTCAGGGATTACTTGGACCTGCTTCTAAGGAGAAAATGGATCGTAATATCCTGTTTTATCATATCCGTTGTAACCATGTCTATTGTGATCCTATTAATGGATAAGATATACAAGGCCGAGGCCACAATAGAGATAATCCCCGAAAACCCTAAGATAACCACGTTTCAGGAGGTAGTGGAGGTCGAGTCTAGAGAAAGGGATTTCTACGAGACGCAGTATCAGCTCATTCAAAGTAAGTACATGGCTAAAGAGGTCATAGATAGTCTGGGACTCGACTCAAACCCAGAGTTTGCAGTGGAGGAGAGAGGTGGGGGTCTCCATTCGATTAAAAGTGGAGTCACCGGGATCTTCTCACGAAATAAGGAAGCGAACTCCACCGAAACCAGAAGGAGCGATCTCGTCAAGGAAGAGGGGCTAGTCAACAACTTCTTGAAGAGACTTAAGGTAGAACCCGATCCAAAATCGAGGCTAGCTAAGGTCAGCTTTGAGAGCACGAGTCCCGATCTCTCGGCAAAGGTGGTAAATACCCTTGTGGATAAGTATATAGAATGGGCTATAGAGAGAAGGGTCGGTACGACAAAAGCCGCAAGGGAATTTCTGGAGAAGCAGATTGAGCAGATAAAGATAAAGCTCGAAAAGGCCGAAGAGGAACTCGGTGAGTTTGCAAAAACCGTAGACATCTTCTCACTAGAGAGCGTTCAGAAGCTAAGCCCTACATACCAACAGCTCATCGACCTAAATAAGTCTCTCTCAAAAGCCGAAGCCGAAAGGTTCGCGAAGGAGGCCATCTACAACGAGGTGCAAGCCGGGAATTTCGAATACCTGCCCAAGGTGATAGACGATGAGTTGCTTCGGGGTTTAACCGCGGAATACACGAGACTCAGCTCGGAATATGACAACAAGGCTGTTATCTATGGACCCAATTATCCTGACCTAAAGCAACTCGCCGCACAGATGAAAAGGATTAAAGAGGACATAGATAAGCGTAAGAATGCGATTGTAGAGAGTTTAAAGAAAGACTATCAGACCGCACTGGCCAACGAGAGCATCCTCAGGCAGAGAATCGAGGAACAGAAGAAACTCGTTAGCAACTTAAGCGAAAAGGCAATCCAGTACAGGATCCTTGAAAGGGAAGTGGAGACGAACAAAAACATATACGAAGACCTTCTCAAGAGGCTTAAGGAGACCGAGGTGACATCGGGTATTAAGGCAACCAATGTGCAGGTAGTGGATTATGCCTCTATTCCGCTTGTGCCCTATAAGCCCGACGTAATGTTCTATATGTTTATTGCGGTTATGGTCGGTGTTATGGGGGGTGTTTTTATTGCGTTTATCTTCGAGCACTTTGATAACACGATAAAGGACGAAGAGGAGGTTAAAAGGCGCTACTCTATTCCATTCCTGGGAGCGGTTCCACTGGTTACAGATGAGAGTGAGCTACAGGATACGGAGAAATCGGTTTATCTAAACCCGAAGTCCATACTATCTGAAGCCTTTAGGGTTATTAGGACTTCCATATTGTATTCATCCCCTGATCATTCTCCGAGATCGCTTCTCGTAACGAGTACTCAGCCACTTGAGGGGAAAACCACCTCTGCATCCAATCTCGCCCTTTCAATGATACAGTCGGGACTTAAAGTGATTCTTGTAGATGCGGATTTGAGAAAGCCAAGGCTACACAAGCTCTTTTTAAATAACGGGAATGCATTCGGATTAAGCACCTATTTGGTTGGGAAAATGGAACTACCGGGCGTGATTAGTCGAGCAAACGTGGACGGCCTCGATATAATCCCCTCCGGTCCAATCCCACCGAATCCCGTTGAACTCGTTGGTTCTAGGAAGATGAAGGAATTGATTGACCGTCTGCTAGAAGAATACGATCATGTGATCATAGATGCTCCACCTATTACAGGCTTTGCCGACTCGCGTCTTCTTTCGAGGTTGGTAGACGGTGTTTTGATCGTAACCAGTGTGGGGATTACCCAGAGGCAACCACTTAGGAGTGGTATTGAAGAGATTCTAAAGGTAGGCGGAAGAATAATAGGAGCCATAGTAAACAGACTAGAATCCGGAAGGAGCAAATACGGATATTCCTACTATTATTACTATAGCGATGACAAAGGCAGTAGGCATAGAAGCGGTAAATACAGCAAAAGCAAAAAGCAACTGTTCCTTAAGAGAAGGATGGAAAAGACAAAAGGCGATTCCTCTTTCTCCTAGCTGTGGTGGAACCTCTGGTGTGAGAGGAAAGTGGATTTCTATTCTGGGTTTAATACAGTCGGATGTATATAGGGAGGTAAGGATCAATCAAAAATCACGTTGAAGGAGAAAAGAGATGAAGCTAACCCCTGACGATATAATGAACCAGAGCTTTAGTAGCAAGACCATGGGTTTTAATAAGGAAGAGGTAAGGGCTTTCCTCGAAATCGTGGCTACCGAGTTTGAAGAACTGACCAATGAGAACTCGCTTCTTAAAAAGCAGCTTGAAGAGAAGGGCGATCAGGTTCGATTGATCGATGAAACCAGACGGGAAGTAAAAGAGATTTTAAATACACTCCAGGTTATAAAGAAGGACGGGGAAAACATCAGTAATATCAATAACAAAATAGGAGCCGGTTTGGGAGAGCTTCTAGAGACCATACAGGGGTTTAAAGAACAAATACGGGGTGACAAAGCGGAATTTACAACCAGAGAAGACCTAGAAAGGTTTATTTCAACCATTAATAAATTGAAAGAGGAGGAGTTGGAAAAGGCCGCCGAGGAGGCTGGACGGATTATCAGGGAGGCGCAGCAAAGGGCCGATGATATGATTATGCGAGCGGAATCGGAGGTTGAGGCAAAAAGGGAGGAGGCCTCGCTTATTATTAACGAGGCTCAACAGAGGGCAGATGAGTTAATTAGGGAGGCGGAAAGCCAAGTTGAGTCAAAGAGGGAGCAGGCCGCGCTCATCGTAAGTGAAGCACAAAAGAGGGCGGAGAGTATGATTCTTGAAGCGCAAAATCAGGCGGAGATAAATAAAGGTGAAGCGGCGCTTATCATTAGTAGAGCCCAAGAAAAGGCAAGCGAAGTTATAAGGGATGCTGAAAGTCAGGCGGAGAGGATGAGGCAAGAGGGTCTACAGATTATTAGAGAGGCTCAACAGAAGGCAAGGACGATGGTTGATGAGGCACAGGATGAGGTGGAGAGAAAGAAAGAGGAAGCCGCACAGGTTATGAGGGATGCACAGCAAAGAGCGGGTTCGATAATAAGAGAAGCGAAGAATGAAGAAGAGGACATAAGGATAGCGATTTTAGACCTCAAGAAGCAGCACAGGCTTTTCCGGCATAGAATGAAGGAGATTATTGAATTCCACCTCTCTCTCCTCGATTCTTCTGGTGATGAGAAGGAGGTTAAGGAATCGGATGCTTCCTCATCCCCTACGGAGTCACCGTTCCTTCCTCCCGGTCAATCTCCTTTTTCGGCTCCCAAGGACTGAGGCTAGATGAATTTTAGAGGTGATTCGGATTTCTCAATTGCCAAGCCTTGTCATGAGTCGCGAGATCCAAGATGAATAGATCTTATTATGGACTCAGGATCCTCCTAATCGTTCTTACTCTATTTTTTATTGAAGAGACAGTACGATTAGGGCTCTCTTCCATTCTCGCTGATAGGGAGGAGCTGTCCTCTCTGGAAGAGGGTTTGGCTCTAGATCCTTCAGACGCCGAGCTTAATTATCGTTTGGCAAGGCTTAATTATCTCTTTACGTCAGAGGATGGAAATAGGATCCGGGCCTTATACGTCAGATCCCTCGAACTCAGTCCCCTTTTCTCTTCTTCGTGGTTGGGGCTTACGGAGGTATTTGCTGAAAACGGTGAAAAGCAAAGGGCACTCATCACTCTCAAGCGGGCAGTGGAGCTTTCCCCTTTTTACATCTCACGCCTCTGGGAAGCCTCCATTTTGGCTTTAAGACTCGGGTTTCAACCTATGGCCATAGAGAGCCTAAGAACCGTTGCAAAAGCCGACCCGGCAAGGAGGGAGAGGGTTTTTGACGTTTGCTGGGAGCTTATAAACGATCCCGATCTCATTCTAAAAGCGATCGTTACAGACGACTCCCTTCCCAGCTATCTCAGGTATCTGATCTCTAGGGGTAGGCTTAAAGAGACCTTCCCAGTTTGGGATAGGATGAAAAAGATAGGCATGGTTTCAAAGGAGATCGCCTCTTACTATATGGATTTCCTCATAACAAGGGATGAGAGCTCCATGGCCCTATCTATATGGACCGATATGTTTGGAAGGGGCAAAGATAACTCACTCGTCTGGAATGGCGGATTTGAGAGTGATCCTATGGGGACTTTTGATTGGAAGATCAAGGACGTTGACGGGGTGAAGGTTACTTTTGATTCGGGACAGAGGTTTGAGGGGAACTATTCATTAAAGTTGAGATTCGACGGGGAACATAACGTCGATTTTTATCATATATCCCAGATAGTACCCGTCGAGCCGGATACCGATTATATCCTTACCTCTTATGTTGCTACGATGAAGATCACAACGAAAAACGGCATAGGCTGGGAGGTCTTCTGTTATCCAAGAATCAACATGACAAAATCAACGGATCCTGTTGTCGAAACAACCGGATGGCGTAGGGTAGAGCTTTCCTTTCATACCCCTTCGGACTGCAGAGCCGTTGTCATTAGGCTTAGACGCTATAAGAGTAACAGGATTGATAAATACATTTCGGGTACCGCTTGGGTGGACGATGTAAAACTCTTTAAGGTTGGTCTTAAAGCAGATGCTCAAGGTGGAGAAAAGGGTATTTGAAAAGGTGATCGTTCAAATCGTAACATCGAATGACCTTAGAGAGGTTCTAAGAGAGTTTTCACTCTATCGGGTTTTCTTCTACTCCATACTAAAGGATATACTAAAGGGAAAAGATTCCCCCAACTATCACGTCCTAAAGAAGATCGCCCATGATAGAAAGATAAGCGAGCAGTTTATAATCGAGCAGGCGAAGCTCGTCCTCTCTCATTTTGTTCCTGAAGAGCCATTGGAGGATTATTACGAGGTTCTTAACGTTTCCCCTACCGCATCGTCGGAAGAGATAAGGAGAAGTTGGATAAGCCTCATTAAGACCTATCACCCGGATCGTATGGGTGATACCGGACTCGATATTACAAAGAGTCTAAATAAAGCATACGAGGTTTTGAGCGATCCGGTAAAAAGGAGAAGATACGATGCCGGGCGTATTACAGCGCTACCGGTTCTTGTGAGTGGTCCTTGGATGGAAATCACATCGAGGAGACTGGTCTATTCGGCTTTGTTATTCGTTGTTTTCTTTGGGTTGGCCTTCTACCTTTCAAAGTCCGGTTTGCTCTTTTCTATAATCCAAGATGCGAAAGACATTAGGAGGAAGGCCGAGGATAAATCCGGTTACGCTCTTAAAAAGACCGAATCCGAAAAACCCGATCTTACCCCTTCTACGGAGAGATCCGAGAGAGAAGAGCCTCCCTCTCTATCTAAGGGGCGTGAACGGATCGTTATCCAAAAGGAGGTAAAATCGGAGAAGGCCTCTCAAAAAGAGGAGATGGAGGTTCCTGAGTCTCAGTCAACCGAAGAAACACCGAGAGAGAAGCCAGAGGGAAAAAACAGGTACATCGTTAGAGAGGGGGATAACCTAACCGGGATAGCAAGGAGGTTTAATGTATCGGTTAAAAGCCTAAAGGATGCGAATAGCCTAGAAAGCGATAGGATCGATAGAGGGGATGTTCTGTTTATCCCGCATCTTAAGCGTGAGGGTGTAAAGGTTAAAGAAAACGAGTCGATAGAGCGTGGTGCAATGATTTCCGGTGGTGAAAAGACGGTCGGTTCTTTGAATGTAGAAAGAGACATCGGACCGACTCAACAAAAGGAGTCTAAGACCATCTATCCCGTCGGGAAATACGAGTCCGTCTCTTACCCTGATAAAGCCTCTCTATACTTCTTCATCTCGGAATACGTATCCGCGTATAAGGATAGAGATATTAGTAGATTCCTCTCCTTCTTTGAGCCCGATGCAAGGGAAAACGGAGTCGAGATATCAAGGACCATCTCTCAATACACCGATAACTTCTCCTCTTTAGAGATCTTTAAATACGATGTACGTATAAGAAGCGTTGAATTTAAGGGGGATAAGGCCTCTGTGGATGCGGATTTCCTAGTTACTTTTAGGAGTAAGGGACAGGGGAACGTGAGAAGCTCTATGGGAACGATAAGCTGGCTTCTATCCCCACTAAACGGTGGGTGGAGGATTAAAGAGCTAAACTACAGGATAAAGGATACTATGTAGGTGGATTCGTATTGAGTATAGGGCTATCTGGCAGCCCGTTTATCTGAGGTGGATGTGGGTAAATCGGGGTTAAAGAGGAAGCTTTGTCACACAGGGGATTAGTAGGTGTGACTGACAGGGCGGAGCTGTGTAGAGGCAAGAGTGCGCATTTACATAATTCGGCGAAACTCCAGGGCAGGGGAGGGGTCAACTCGTTTCTGGAAAAATGGGGAATGATCCTCGTCTATAGGTTTTAAGCCATCTTATCTTATCCTATGAGTGAACAAAAAAGAGTTGCAATAATAACGGGTATAACGGGTCAGGACGGCTCTTATCTATCTAGGTTCCTCATAGAGAAGGGATATAAGGTCTTTGGCTTTATAAGGGACACCTCTATTCCGAGCTTACGCAACCTTGAGTATCTCGGTATATCGGAAAAGGTGGAGCTGATAAGGGCAAACCTCCTCGATCTATCCAACCTCATAAGGCTTATCGACAGGATACGACCCGATGAAACATATAACCTGGCGGCACAGAGTTCTGTGGGGCTGTCGTTTGAGCAACCGATATGGACATTGGAGTTTAACGCCTTGAGTACGGCAAACCTGCTTGAGGCGATACGCATAGTAAAACCGGATACGAGGTTCTACCAGGCCTCCTCCTCGGAGATGTACGGTAACGTCAAAGATGACCATCTTCCTATAACCGAAAGAACCCCTATACATCCTGTAAGTCCCTACGCCGTCTCGAAGGCCGCCTCTCATTGGATGACGGTTAATTACAGAGAGGCATATGGGCTATATGCAGTCTGTGGGATCCTTTTTAACCATGAGTCTGCTCTGAGGGGCAAGAGCTTCGTTACGAGAAAGATCCTTGACACCGCGGTCAAGATAAGAAAGGGTATGGCAGAAAGGCTAGAACTCGGGAATTTGAGGGTGTTTAGGGATTGGGGTTACGCTCCCTATTACGTCAGGGCTATGTGGCTGATGCTACAGCAGGAGGTTCCGGATGATTTTATTATCTGTTCTGGCGAGGCACACAGCCTAGAGGAGTTTGTGAGGGAGGTGTTTAAGAGGTTGGACTTGGATTTTGAGAGGTTCGTGAAGATAGATAAGCGACTGAATAGACCCGTGGATTTGGAGGTCATTTATGGGGATAATTCAAAGGCGAGGGAGATCCTGGGTTGGTGTTATGACATGACATTCAAGGAATTGATAGACGTACTCGTAAAAGACGAGGTCGAGTATTTAAACTGGGAGCTATCGGGTCAATCGGCCTCGATATGACGCCATAAGAGGCCTAATATACCGAGGATAGAAGGGATGTCGGACCAAATCCTAATAATCAAGCCCGGAAGGGGTTGGGGAGGGCTAAATCTAGGGGACATATGGCGCTACCGGGAACTCCTATACTTTCTCACTTGGAGGGACATCAAGGTCCGTTATAAACAGACGACAATTGGGGTGGGATGGGCGATCCTCCAACCGCTTCTCACCATGGTGGTATTTACGGTGTTTTTTGGTAAGATGGCCCAAATACCCTCGGAGGGAATACCCTATCCTGTGTTCTCGTACTCCGGGCTTTTGCTCTGGACTTACTTCTCTTCCTCTGTTTCTAACTCGGGAAACAGCCTCGTTAATAATACAAACCTCATTACGAAGGTATACTTTCCCAGAACCGTGATCCCCCTTTCATCGTCTCTGACTGGTATAGTCGATTACGTTATAGCTATGTCTATACTTGTGGTGATGATGTTCCTCTATGGCTTTTTCCCAAAACCCCGGCTCTTGCTCCTGCCCCTTGTGTTTTTCCTCGCCTTTATCTCGGCTACCGGTTTTGGGCTCTGGCTTTCTGCCCTTAACGTGAAGTACAGGGACGTCAGATACGTGATCCCCTTCTTTATACAGCTTCTACTCTTTGCAACCCCTGTTATATATCCTGCTACCATCCTTCCAGAGAGGTCTAGGTGGCTGTTGTTTTTAAATCCTATATCTGGGATAATCGACGCCCACCGTGCCCTCACCCTGGGGCATAGACCAATCGATTGGTGTGCCCTTTTTGTGTCCTCGACCATAGGGTTCCTTGTGTTTATTACCGGTATCTTCTATTTCAGAAGAACCGAACGGTTTTTTGCCGATGTGATTTAGGCACCGGGCATTGATAATGAAGGTTCTAATCGTATATCACGCAGGTGCCATGGAGAACGCCCGTAGGATCTACAGGGCTCTTACCCAAACGGGTGAAGTGGAGCTTACGGCTATAGTCCCTCGGAGAATACAGGTGGAAAGGGTTTACGATTCCAACGGCTGGTTAACCGTGGAGAAGGAGGAAGATGGCGACGGGTATCGTCTGGTTCCCCTGCCACTTAGGAATCCCTCTAATTACGGAAGGGGGTTTGAAATAGGACGCTTGCATAGTCTGATAAAGGAGACTAGACCCGATATAATCCACGTGTTTGACGAGGCGAATTCGAATTACCTCTTTCAGGTTATATGGCAAGGCCTCTTGGCATCACCCGATTCTAGGGTCCTTTTTTACGGATTTGAGAACATGCCCCTCCGCCTGGGCTGGCGTTTCCCTGTCTGGAGGTTCACCTGGGGGCGGATGTCTGGTGGGGCAACGGCAAGCACCGGGGCATTAGAGAGCCTGAGGCTCTCCGGGTTTCCCCGGAACCTCCCGCTTGAGCGTATATTCTGGGGGATCCCTACGGATGTATTTAGGCCTATGGATGTCACCGCCCTTAGGGAAGAGATCGGTTTTGAGCACGCCGTGGGGTTCGTGGGTCGCTTCATCCCTGAGAAGGGCCTGGATGTTTTCATGTCGGCAGTGGATTATCTTCCGGACGATTTACACTATGTTATCATAGGCAGTGGCCCGATGCGTGTAGATCTA
>CAZWVA010000014.1:0-50101 GCA_964636885.1 uncultured Spirochaetia bacterium | reverse complement strand
TAGTTGCTTATCTCGGCCAGGTACCTCTCCATAGAGGTCGAGGGAGCCGGAAGCGACCTACCAAGATAGTCTCTTTCTTTTATATCTTCGTCACCCATTATACGACTCCAGACCCTGATGTGCCCGCTTCCGATTAATTATACTCTCAAAGCGGTGCTCTTCAATATTGTGATGGGATTTTTGGATAAGGGATGCGGAAGCGATGAGATTCGTATAACATTACGATCTCGATGAGGAAAAGAAGCAAAGAGGAGGTCAAGATAAGGAACGCATTAAGCGAACTCTTTGTTTTCTCCCTTGGATCGGGTGACGGAGCGTTTCTCCTCTATACGGTGCTTCTCTACTGCGAATACGTCTGTTCTGGGGGTGAAAACAGGGTAAGGCTTGGTGATCTTCTAGGAAAAGACCCAAAGCGCTGGGGCAGTTGGAAGGAGGTTTCTAAGGAGCCGGGTTTCCAGGGGTTATTTGAAGTGGATTCGGAGGATAACATCCGGATTAGAGGCGATTTTGAAGATCATCTTCCCATCATCTGCGCCAAGGTGAGGGGATACTGGGGTTTTTTGTCTAGGTTGTGTTCCGGGGAGAAGAGGTGGGGAAGCGGGGTTCAAGATGCGGTGGCAAAGGGGGTTTTGCTCTTTAACGAGGGTTTCTACTTCGAGTGTCATGAGCTCCTTGAAGGGGCTTGGAAGGAGGAGAAGGGAAGGGAGAAATCCTTCCTTAAAGGGCTTATTCACGCCGCGGTTGCCTTTTATCATCTGGAGTGTGGGAACTATAAGGGGGCGGCCCATTATCTAATAAGGAGCCACAGGAGACTAAAGGGATTCGAGCCTGCGTTTTTAGGTATGGACGTTAAAGCCTTCCTGGCGGATATAGAGGCGTTTTTAGATTCCCTCCGGGGATCGGAATCCCCGGTTCTAAAGAGCATGGTTCCAAGGATGAGGTCCCTTTAGTCATAGGCTCGATTTTTTCCCTGGTTGATGGTATCCTCATGGGTATACTCGGTTTAGTTGGAAATCTATTAAGGTGATTTTTTTATTAAAAGTCAAATCCTATTTTAAGGGGGATTAAAATGAGTGAAAAGGTAGAAGCGGGTGATACAGTCAGGTTTAGCTTTGTCGGGAAGTTTGAAGACGGTTCCATATTCGATACATCCGACGAACCTATATCCGTGGAGATAGGAACCGGAAAGCTTATAAAGGGGCTCGACAAGGAGATAATGGGAATGTCGGAGGGCGAGGAGAAACGGATCAGGGTTTCTCCCGAGGAGGGTTACGGTTTAGAGAATCCGAATCTCGTTGGAGTGATCCCATCCGAGGTCTTTAGGAAGAACAACATAGAACCCGAGGTGGGTATGATTCTTAAAACCCCTCAGGGCAACTGTCATATAACGGCGGTTTCGGTTGATGAAGTAGAGGTGAATTTCAATCATCCTCTAGCCGGAAAGACCCTTATATTCGATATTAAGATAGAGGGGATAGTTAAGAGATAAAACATACTCTTCTATAATGCCCGGTTATTTGAGACGGGCTTTTTGCTTTAAGAGGAGGGCAGAACTTATGGACGCGTTGCTTAGTATCTGTATCGGAATAGGTTTGAGTGCCGCGTGTGGGTTTAGGGTTTTCGTGCCTCTTCTGGTGATGAGTATAGCATCCCTCTCCGGGCATCTTACACTTGCTCCTGGCTTTGAATGGATCGGAACGTATCACGCCCTCGGGGCGTTTGCCGTAGCCTCGTTCCTTGAGATCTCGGCTTACTATATCCCCTGGGTTGATAATGTGCTGGATACGGTTGCCGTACCGGCGGCAATGGTTGCCGGAACGATAGCATTGGCTTCATCGGTCTCCGATATGAGTCCGCTTCTTAAGTGGGCTCTTGCAGTTATAGTGGGTGGCGGCGTTGCGGGCACGGTTCAGGGATTTACCACTCTCACCCGTGTGGC
This sequence comes from uncultured Spirochaetia bacterium, assembly GCA_964636885.1. Classification (GTDB taxonomy): domain Bacteria; phylum Desulfobacterota_D; class UBA1144; order Nemesobacterales; family CSP1-2; genus CAZWVA01. Next base: position 48,162 of record CAZWVA010000014.1, on the reverse strand, counting down.
TTCAACGGCGACAACCGGAGGATTGGGAAACCCGATTATAGCGACCATCGAGGCGGGTGGATCAACCGCCATGTCCGTTCTCGCAATCGCCCTGCCCGTGCTTGCGGCGATAGCCGTTATCGGGGTTCTTTATTTCGCCTTGAAAAGGGTCATTGGCAGGTTCTTAAGGAAAAGAACCGTTAAAGCCCATAATGGGAATGGAACCACCTGCCCTTCCCTAAACTGACGGGCTAACAGATGGCTTTTAAGACGGCCTCCGCCGACTCCTCCCCTGAATGTATGCAGTCTGGGATCCCCACTCCACCATAGGCGTTCCCGGCAAGTGCAAGCCCACTGTACCTGCCTACCTTCTCTCTTATTTGTGAGATGAGATCGAGATGGCCGACCCTGTATTGGGGCATGGATTCCGGGTGTCTCTTTAGGAGTGAAAACAAGGGCTTTGCTTTTATATCGAGGAGCTCCCGAATCTCTCTTTCTACGGTCTCTATAAGGGTGGGATCACCCGTCTCATAAACCTCAGGCTGTATGGCTCCCCCGGCGAAGCATCGGAGGAGCACGAATCCCTTAGGGGCGCGCCCTTCAAACTTGAAACTGCTAAACGAACAGGCGATGATGGAACGGTTCTCTACAATCGGTACGACAAAGCCGAATCCTTCCGGTGAAAGTGAGACGTCTTCTTCTCTGTAGGCGATATTGATGACGGCAGAAGAGGCGTATTCTATACTCGATAGATCCGTTGCGAGAGAAGAATCGAGTTCTTCTACCAGAGCCGCCGCACGGTGTGCCGGTATGGCGATTATAACCCCATCTGCATGTATCCTTTCCCCTTTATCGACGATTACATTCCAACCCCCGTTTTTTATCTCTACCCGCTTTACGTGCTGATCGAACCTCACCGTGTCTTCGGGTAGACGGGCCACCAGGGCGTCCACTAAGGTCTGCATCCCGTTCTTAAAAGATGCAAAAAGGCCGTAACGGGCGCCGCTTGTTCCCTTTTCCCTTCTTTGCTCATGGAGCATTGCCCTTATCAGGCTTCCGTGCCGTTCTTCCATTTCTAGGAACCTCGGCATGGTTGCACGGAGGCTAAGCCTTTCGGGGTCTGCCGTGTATACGCCGCTAACCATGGGTTGGGCGACACGCTCTAGTGCCTCGCGTCCAAGCCTGCGTATGACAAAGGAGGACAGGCTCTCATCCCCTGGCTCTTGTGCGGGTGGTATTATAAGATCCATTAGCATGCGCAACTTGCCACGCCACGAAAAGAGGGGCGAGGCCAGAAACGGCATGAATCGAGTGGGAGCCATCATGAGGAAACCCTCTGGGAGCGGGATCAGTTTGCCTCGGTGGAGGACAAACGTACGGCGGTTCTCGTTCCTTGTCTCTATGATCTCGGAATCGAGACCGATACGGCGGGAGAGCTCGATTGCCCTCGGCTTTGTCGTTATAAAGGAATCCGGTCCCTCCTCTATAAGAAAACCGTCCCTTTTCCTTGTGGAAATCACGCCGCCTAGGCGTTTCCCGCCTTCTAGTAAGACGACCTCAACGGGTAGCTTTTTCTCCGACCTTAGCTCCACTATGCGGTGTGCCGCACTTAAACCCGTAATGCCGCCACCAATAATCACTATACGCATCTTAGCTATCTGGTTGTATTAAGGCATCTTTCGACAACATCGGCAAGCGCCTCTATGAACTTGGGGTCGTCATTTACGGTTCTTGCACGGAGGAGTTTTATTCCAACCTCCTCGGCGACCCTTGTGGCCTCTATCCCGATATCGTATAGGACCTCGACATGGTCACAGAGAAAACCTATCGGTTGAACCACAACGTAGCGCACGCCCCGTTTGGCGAGATCCCGGATCACATGGGAGACGTCGGGCTCAAGCCATGGGTCATTTGGACGACCGCTACGGCTCTGGTATGCAAGCGTCCAGTTTCTATGGTTGAGCCTCTCGGCGATGAGCCGTGACGAGGTTAAGAGTTGTTCTACATAAGGGGATTCTTCCGCCATCTCGGTGGGGATACTATGTGCGGTAAAGACGAGCATAGCATCCTTACGACTGCCTTCCGGGATCTGAGAAAGGCATTCTAGAGCGCGGTCAGAGGAGGCCTCGATAAAGAGCGGATGATCGAATATGGGAGGTGCGTAGTAAACAGAGAGCCTAACGCCTGTCCTATTGATCGCCTCCTCAACGTCGTGTTTATATCTATCCCAGCCTGCCTCTGACTGATGGGGGGACATGATTACGCCGAGGGCATGAGTAATCCCCGCCTCCGACATCCGTACCACCGTCTCGCTGAGAAAAGGGTGCCAGTTACGCATCCCGGTATAGACGGGGATGCTTCTACCCCTTTCCTTTAGGGCTTTCTCCAACCCCCTTGCCTGCCTGAACGTGAGTTCATTTATTGGAGACCTGCCTCCTATTAGCTCGTAGTGGTGGGCGACCTCTTCTATTTGCTCCCTTGGAATCCGGTGTCCCTTTGTGACGCGCTCAAGGAATGGGCGGATATCCTCCTCCTTTTCGGGTCCACCGAAGGCGATAACGAGTATGGCGTCTAACCCTTCTGCCATCTAATAACCCATCACGATCTATTTCTCATCAGGCTCGAATGCTCGTGCACGGCGTCTACGAGTGCGATCACGTGGTCGGGAGGGGTGCCCGGCAAGACACCGTGTCCGAGGTTGAATATGTGGCCCGGACGCACCCCGGCCTTTTCCAGGATACTCGTCGCACGGCGGCGGATCTCAGAGGGTGGAGCATATAGGACAACGGGGTCTAGGTTTCCCTGAATCGCAACCCCATATCCAAGCTGTGCCCATGCCTCTCCTAGGTCTACACGCCAGTCAAGCCCGATGACGCTCCCACCCGCCTCTTTCATGAGTTCTAGTAGTGCTGCCGTTCCAGTGCCAAAGTGTATGACAGGAACACCGGGCTTTATGCCTTGAAAGAGGCCCTGCATGTGTGGCATCACAAACTCCCTGTAGTCATCGGGCGAGAGACAGCCCACCCAGCTATCAAAGACCTGAACCGCATCGGCTCCCGATGCGATCTGACCGTTTATATAAGAGGCGGTTGCCCTGGTTAGTCTTTCCATCAGGGCGTGCCACATGCCAGGGTCCCTATACATGAGCCCCTTTGTGTTCTCATAGTTTCTGGAGCCGCCTCCTTCAATCACGTAGGATGCAACAGTAAAGGGAGCACCGGCAAAGCCTATAAGTGCGATACTGGGGTCGAGAGCGCGGCGGGTTATCCTCACCGCATCATACACAAACCGCATCGCCTCAGGTTCGAACTCCCTTAGAGTATCGATCGCCCTGGCGGAGCGCACTGGCTTCTTTATCCTCGGTCCGTCCCCCTTCGAGAATTCGAGCTCTACCCCAAGTGGCTCAAGGATAAGAAGAATGTCCGCGAATATAATGGCGGCATCAACGGCAAGCCTGTCCACGGCGCTAAGGGTTACCTCGGCTGCGAGTTCCGGTGTCTTGCAGAGCTCAAGGAAAGGCACCCTTGCCCGGAGTTCTCTGTACTCGCGGAGGAATCTCCCGGCCTGGCGCATGAGCCAGATAGGTGTGTAATCTGTGGGCTCTTGGCGGCAGGCCTTCATGAATACCGAGTCGCGGGCGGTTGGCCGCAAGTGCGTATCCTTTACCCAAATCATATCGACCCGTCGCCAGCGGTTTGTATCCACACCGTTCTCATAGGCTATGCGCTTCTTACGGAGGAGTGCCTCCCCGCGCCTTGCCATCTCCCGCACGAGATTTCCCATCTTTGGACTGTTGGGTTCGTAGTCGGCCGAGAGGCCGTTTTCGCGTAGGGTCTCGGTCGTAGTAGGCCCTATAGAACCGATAACGATGCGCTTAAAACCCTCCCGCATCTTCTCCTCCAGCCCCTCACGGGAGGCAACCTGAATGAGATGGTTAACCTGCTGTGAGCTTGTAAAGAGGGATATGTCCACATCCCCTTCCACGATGGAGCGAATGGCATTTTGAAGAGGAGTCGTGTCTTCCGGCAACGCCCACCTATAGACCGGAACGGGGGTGACCGCGGCACCGCGCCTTCTAAGCCCCTCGAGGAGGTCTGGGTTTGAAACGCCGTATTCCTGAACGGCGACACTTTTGTTCTCAAGCGGGAGTTCGCTATCTATCGTAGCCAGTATATCACGCCATGTGTTTGGCTCTGGAACTATCACGTGGGGTTTAAGCCCCATCTCTCTGAGGGCAGCAACCGGTTTGGGGCCGCGTGCGACGATCGTTGCGCGCCCAAGGGCTTCTATGAACCTCTCACGGGGATGCCTTGTGGCGACGATATCCGCTAGGGTGCGTGTTCCGACTCCTGTAAGGAGAATAACCACATCGAATCTGCCCTCGAAGAGCCCCTCTGCGAATCGAAGCGCTTCCTCCGACTCGGATAGAGGAACCTCGCGCATAGAAGGGGCAACCCGTGGTATCCCACCGTTATACGCTATCAGTTTTTCTATCTCCTTTGCACGGCGGCTCTCAAACGCCAGCACCCGGAGTCCGTTAAAGCCGTTTGCCATGTCCTCTGCTAATACACGAAACAGGGTTTGGATCTATTCTATACTGCTAACCACTTAATGGTTGATTTTAGCATAGGGACGGGGGTGGTCAAGTCGTGCGTAATAGAATGGGCCGTGTCTTCTCAATCCACATCGAGCGATCCTAATGATTCTTGGCGGATTGGATTGCCGGGATTAAAGCGGTGTGCTAAAATCTAGGTGTTAGAAAAGGCCGATTGCCTAAGGGGGTATAGAATAAGGGAATAGGATCTCTCTATAGGGATAATGAAATAGTCGCTTTCCGCTCCAAGGACGTTTTTCTTAATCACGGAAAGAACCCGAGCCTCTGAGAGTCCCTTTCTTAAGATTATATCCTTTTATAGATTGTCTCCTTATGTGCATTTAGGAGGGGATATGAAACGGTGTGATTTGGAAGCCTATGGAGAAAGCCTAGCTTGGTTATCTAAAAGGCATCGCTACCAGAGGATCATTGGCTTCGTAACTCATAGCGTTTGTCGGTCTACGGGTCTTCAAGACGTCTTAGAAAACGCCGTTCAAGCAATGGGTGAGAACATAGAAACGGCGGATAACGTTGCCATATACCTCGTCGAAGGGGAAGGCCTATTGTGACGGTTTGGGTAACGCCGTCAGGATGGAGGGGATTACCCTCGACATTACTACCGTAAACAGGCGGAAGAAGCGATGAGGGAAAGCGAAAAGCTCCCAAGAAAGGTGGTTGACGGCCTTGGTCCCTATATGTTTGTTGGTCTCCTGACACCCGACGGCACGTTGATTATGGCAAACCAGCCCGCTCTCCAAATAGCGGGGTTGAAACCCGAAGACGTACTGGGAAAGCCCTTGGAAGAGACCTACTGGTTATCCTATTCGGAGTCTGTCAAGCAACGAATACGTAATGCAATCAGGCGGGCAAGAAGGGGTGAGATCTGCCGCTACGACGAGGTCATACGGGTTACTGAAAACGGATTCATAACGATTGATTTCTGCCTGCAACCCCTATTCGACGAGGCTGGCAATATCGTTTACCTGCTCCCTTCGGCTGTAGATATAACTGGTCGTAAACAAGCGGAGGAATCTCTACGCGAGAGCGAGGAGGGACTACGCCTTGCTCTCGATGCCGCTCGAATGGGCACATTCGACTGGGACATGCTGAATAACCGCATCACCTGGTCGTGCTGGCATGAGGAACTTTGGGGTTATAAACCCGGCGAATTTGAAGGCACCTATGAGGCCTTTGCAGAACGCGTGCATCATGAGGATTTGCCAGGTATCAACGCCGAAGTCGCCCGTTGCATCGCCGATCGTAAACGGTTCAGCCGCGAGTTTCGCGTCATCTGGCCGGACGGAAGTGTTCACTGGGTGATGGGCACGGGGGAATTTACTTTCGGCAAGGACGGTCAGCCCCTCCGGATGCGGGGCGTCGTGCTCGAAACCACTGAGTTCAAGCGGATGGAAGAGAGGATATTGAAAGAAAGGGATTTCTCTGAGGCGATGATAGAGAGCCTACCTGGGATATTTTACCTCTACGACGATACTAGGAGATTCATGCGTTGGAACAAGAATTTTGAGCGGGTTTCCGGATACTCAGCTGAGGAGATAGCCGGAATGAGTCCCCTGGATTTCTTTACAGGTGAGGAAAAAAGGCTTGTTGCGGAGAGGATTCAAGAGGTCTTTACGAAGGGCGAATCCAGTGTGGAAGCGGATTTCGTCTCTAAAAACGGGAGAAAAACGCCCTATTATTTTACAGGATTGAGAATCACGGTGGATAATACACCCTGTCTCATAGGAATGGGGATTGACATAACCGATCGCAAGCGTGCAGAGGAGGCCCTTAAGAGGGCGTGCGATGAACTGGAAAAGAGGGTGGAAGAACGAACGAGGGAGCTTGTGGAGGCTAATATAAGGCTCAAGGAGCTAGACCGTCTCAAGGCGGAGTTCCTAGCCACGATGAGCCACGAGTTACGAACCCCCCTTAACTCCATTATCGGCTTTACGGGAATGATACTCCAGGGCATGGCCGGGGAGATAAACGATGAACAGAAGAGGCAACTCTCTATGGTTTATACCTCGGCGAAGCACCTTCTGGGTCTAATAAACGATATACTCGATCTCTCAAGGATAGAGGCGGGCAGGATGGAGGTTTTGGTTAGGGGATTCAGGGTCGATGAGGTTGTTTCCGAGGTTGTTCAGAGTCTTTCTCCGATAGTTTCGCAAAAGGGCTTGCGTCTTACTACGGAGATACCGGATGGGATCCCGGAAATCCGAAGTGACAGGAAGAAGTTTTTTCAGATACTCCTCAATCTGGTAAATAACGCTGTGAAATTCACAGAGAGGGGTGAAATAAGAATCGCCTGCAGGATCGACAGTAACAACCTAGAAGTCAGCGTCTCTGATACGGGGATGGGGATAGAGGACATGGGGTTACTGTTTGAGGCGTTCCGTCAGGTTGATGAGACTTCGAGGCGTAGATACGAAGGAACGGGGCTTGGATTATACCTCTGCAAGAAGCTATTGGATCTACTGGGTGGAAGGATCTGGGTTGAAAGCGAATACGGTAAGGGGTCGAGATTCACATTTATCCTACCTCTCAGTTACAAAGGAGAAGAGGATGAAAAGGAGAATACTGATAGTAGAGGATAACGAGCAGAATATGTATATGATGACCTTCCTTCTCAGAGAGAACGGTTATGAGGTTATCGGGGCCAAAAACGGGTTTGAGACCATAGAAAAGGCCAAAGCGGAAATGCCCGACCTTATACTCATGGATATACACCTTCCTGAGATGGACGGATACGAGACAACCCGAAGGATAAAGGGGTTGGCGGAGATAAGTCATATACCGATTGTGGCGGTAACCTCCTATGCTATGTTAGGTGATAGGGAGAAGGCTCTGGCCGCTGGCTGTGTGGGCTATATAGAGAAGCCTATTATGACGGAGACCTTCTTATCCCAGATAGAGGGGTATGTCTTATAGTGTTCGGTAATCGGGTATTGGCTTGGAATGAAATGGTTCTTGATTAGGAGCGGTTTCAAACCCGCCCCTACTTACATTGGGTATATACTTTAGGGGTTATAAGATGAGAATACTGATCGTGGACGATAATAGAGAAGACCTTTACCTGATGGAAAAACTGCTATCGGGTAACGGCTACGAGGTTAAAACCGCATCCGATGGCATCGAAGCCCTGGAAAGACTCTATGCGGACGACTTCGGCATGGTTATCTCAGACATACTGATGCCCAGGATGGACGGGTTTCAACTCTGTCGTAGGATAAAGGGGGATGAAAGGCTAAAACACATCGCCTTTATATTCTATACGGCAACATACACGGATTCCAGGGATGAGGAGTTTGCCCTAAGCCTGGGGGCAGAGAGGTTCATTATAAAGCCCCAGGAGCCTGACGTCTTTATAGGGATGTTAAGAGAGGTTATAAGGGAGTGTGAGGAAGGAAGGCTTAGAGCACCTAGGGTTCCTGTCGAGGAGGAGGCCGTTTATCTCAGGGAATACAACGAACGCCTCATAAAGAAGCTAGAGGACAAAGTATTAGAGTTAGGGAAAAAACATCGTTACGAGGCAATCATAAACACCATTACTCAGAGCATACATCGGTCTATAAATCTCCAGGACATTCTAGAGAACGCCGTTTCTGTTATGAGTGAGAATATAGAGGGGGTAGATCAAATTGGAGTTTACCTCGTAGAAGGGGAAGAAGCGGTTCTAAAGGCCCATAGGGGGGTTACCGATCAGTATATAAAAAAGGCGGGGAGGATCCCCTATCCCAAGGGTGCTACATGGAAGACAATAGTAGGGGGAAGATCCTATTACATTGCCGACGTGGATAAGGATGAGACCCTGGGCCCCGCTGGAAGGGAAATGGGAATTAAGAGCTATCTGTCTATGCCCATTCAATCTGAAGGTAAGACTGTGGGATGCATAAATATAAGTTCTTTCAAGAGAAACGCCTTTAATGAAGAGGAGTTAAAGCTCCTTGAACTCGTGGCAGAGCGAATCGAGACAGCGATGAATAACGCAAATCAGGCAGAGGCCCTCAGGCAATCAGAGGAGCGTTATCGAATCCTGTTTGATCAATCGCCTATCGGGATATATATCTTTGACAGGAATCTAAAGATAATACAGTGCAATAAGCGTATGGCTGAGATTTTACAGTCCTCTTGCGAGAGGATAATAGGGCTCGATATGAAGGAGTTAAAGGACCAGAGTTATGTGCCTCCGATGGAGAGGGCACTCGAAGGCGAGGTCTCCCACCACGAGGGTTACTATGAAGCCACTACAGGTTCAGCAAGGCTATGGTTGTCTTTACACTTTTATCCCCTTCGTGATAGCAATGGGAATATCATAGGTGGGGTTGCCATGGTAGAAGACATCACCAAACGTAAGCAGATTGAAAGGGCGTTAGAGGAGAGTGAAAGGCATCTACGTACAATCATCGATAATGAACCGGAATGCGTTAAGGTCCTAAATAAGGACGGAGTTATTCTCAGTATGAATCCGGCCGGCCTTGCTATGATCGGAGTGGAGAAGGCCGAAGACGTTATTGGTAAGTCTGTTTATCCACTAATCGTACCCGAGCATCGAGAGAGGTTTCGTGGATTAATAGAAAAGAACTTACAGGGTGAAAAGGGTTGCCTCCAGTTTGAAATCGTCTCATTAAATGGGGTCCGTCGGTGGCTTGAGACACTCCACGTTCCCTTACGTGACGATCGGGGTGAGGTCTCTGGGATACTCGGTATAACGCGTGACATTACGGAGAGGAAGCGGGCGGAGGATGCCATTAGAGAAAGCGAGGAGCGGTATCGCACCCTGGTTGAAAATATATATGATCTTATCTGTGAAACCAGTATGGATGGGCGGTTCTTGTACGTTAACCCTAAGCATAAGGGTATATTGGGTTACGAACCCGACGAGCTTATAGGTAGAAGCGTTTTTGATTATATCCATCCCGATGATCGTTCTACCGCGGTGGCGGAGTTTAGGAGAGCGGTTCTCACCTTTTCTTCCGGAGGGGTTACATGCAGGTATAGGCATAGAGATGGACACTGGGTCTGGTTGGAGTGCACGGGCAGGCCGTTCCGAACGGCAATCGGTGAGATTAGGGGAATGATAGTCTCTCGGGACATCACGGAGCGTAAGCGTGCCGAGGAGAGGATGCGTGAGCAGGCCGAACTCCTAGACAAGGCTAGAGACGCAATCGCCGTCCGTGATCTGGAGGATAATCTCACCTACTGGAATAGGAGTGCAGAGCGGCTCTACGGCTGGAAGGCAGATGAGGTAATGGGTAAAAACGCCGACGATATCCTGTATAAGAAAGAGGATCTTCCTCTTCTTAGAGAGGCTAAGAGGGTTCTAATAGAGGAAGGGGAGTGGACGGGGGAACTAAACCAGGTAACGAAGGAGGGAAAGGAGATAACGGTTGAGAGCCGATGGACGCTTATACGCGATGGCGAGGGGAGACCGAGATCGGTACTTATTGTAAATAGCGATGTTACTGAGAAGAAAAGGCTTGAGGCCCAGTTCCTCCGAGCACAGAGGATGGAGAGCATAGGCACACTTGCGGGGGGCATAGCACACGACCTAAACAACGTACTTCAGCCTATAACCTTGTCCCTGCAACTCCTAAGGGGTAGGTTAACGGATGAACAAGGCCGGAGGTGGATAGACACGCTTGAGGCGAGTGCCGAACGAGGGGCAAGTCTCATAAAGCAGATCCTCTCCTTTGCGAGGGGTATGGAGGGGGAGAGGACCGTTATCCAACCAAAGTACCTAATCTCGGATATAGAGAGGATGATAAGGGAGACCTTTCCGAGGTCTATAGAGATAAGGGCTGATGTGGGAGATGGGATCTGGGGCATAATGGGGGATGTCACGCAGATAAATCAGGTTCTCATGAATATCTGTGTGAACGCCCGTGATGCCATGCCGAGTGGTGGGACACTGAGTATATCGGCGGAGAACGTCTTTATCGATGAGGGCTACACCCGTATGAACATAGAGGCTGGGGTTGGTCCCTATGTAGTGATCACGGTTTCAGATACGGGTGTGGGAATTCCCCCTGGGATAAGGGAGAGGATATTTGAGCCCTTTTTTACGACGAAGGAAGTGGGGAAGGGGACTGGGCTTGGTCTCTCTACTGCGTTTGGGATAGTGAAGGGTCATGGGGGATTCATAAACGTCTATAGTGAGGTCGGTAAGGGGGCGACCTTTAAGGTCTATCTTCCGGCCATAGAGACGGTAGAGGTGAAGGAAGCGAGGGCAAAGAAAACGAGAGACCTTCCCAGGGGTGATGGGGAGCTTATACTCGTTGTAGACGATGAGGCATCGGTTTGTGAAACGGCAAGGGCGACCCTAGAGGAATACGGGTACAGGGTGATTACCGCAGGTGATGGGGCCGAGGCCGTAGCCGTATACGTGGAGAGGGCAGACGAGGTAAGCGCCATTATAATGGACATGGTGATGCCTGTTATGGATGGGTGGGCGAGTATCAGGGCGATTAGGAGGATTAACCCAGGGGCAAGGGTGATAGCGGTAAGTGGGCTCATGGAGAAGGAGAGGCTTAATGAACTAAAGAAGATGGGCGTAGATGTCTTTTTACCTAAGCCATATACATCGGAGGCGATCTTAAGGAATCTACACGAGATCATTAAAAGGGGAGGGGATTCTTAAGAGCCCAGAGGCCGATTCTGTTAATCCCAGTAGAGCAGTGGCTAGACCCACTTGAAAATACGATTGATTTCAGTCAAACTACCACCCGTTACCGATTGCCGGTAGATTGTATAAGGCGGCGTAGCCAAGAGGTAAGGCAGCGGTCTGCAAAACCGCAATACCCCGGTTCGAATCCGGGCGCCGCCTCCAAAGCGATCCATGGTATTAGAGCATAGGCCTCTTCATGTGAATCGTTATAGAGGATATTGATTTTCCCTTTAAAATAGTAAAAATTACACACCTATGAGCCCGGGTGGCGGAATTGGTAGACGCATTGGACTTAAAATCCAATGGGCCCTAGGTCCGTGCCGGTTCGAGTCCGGCCCCGGGCATGAGTGATTTGGGGACCCATTCGGTACCAAAGTGGTTAGGGTGTTTCAAAGTCACACTCAATCCCGGATCCTGATAAATAATGAGAAGGTGTCTTTTTTTCTTACATCTGACAGATCGATTCTCAGTACCGCCTCATTAAGTACGTCGAATCCCATGGGTTATGCACTATCTGGCTATTGGCACGGGATTTGATGTTCTTATTCTCAATGAGGGATTATAATGGATTTCACTAAGGGGTTCATTCGGCTTTTCCGGGATAGGAAAGAAGCGGGCAGGGGCCTGGCGAGTAGGCTAGGCAAGTATAAGAAAGGGGAGAACGTCTTTATACTCGCCCTTCCCCGTGGCGGGGTTCCTGTTGCCTTCGAGGTTGCTAAGTCGCTGGAGCTCCCTTTAGACGTTTTTATAACGAGGAAACTCAGATTCCCGGACAACCCGGAGCTTGCGGTGGGGGCGCTTGCAGAAAACGGGGAGGTATTTCTCAACAGCGAACTCGTCAATTACTGTCCGAAGGGGTATTTAGAGGAGGAGATAGCGTATCAGAAAGAGGAGATTAAACGCCGTCAGATCCTGTATCGGGGTGGGATGGAATCGCCCGCTCTTTCCGGGAAAGAGGTTATCCTGATAGACGACGGTGTGGCTACCGGGGCGACGATGATAGCCTCTATACGCGCTTTAAAGGCCTCTGGTGTTAAGAGGGTAGTAGTGGCCGTTCCGGTCGCTCCTCCTGAGATCATCGAAGAGCTATCCGAATTGGCAGACGAGCTCGTCGTACTCTATACCCCTTCTCCATTCATTGCTGTTGGGGTTCACTATTCGGATTTTAGGCAGGTATCCGATGAGGAGGTGAAGGGGTATCTGGAGGAGGCAAGAGAAATTACGGGGGATAGGACATGAGTGGGGATTCTAAGAACCCTGTCCGGATTCCAGCGGGATCGGTGGCACTCGAGGGGGAGTTCCGTATCCCTCAGGGGGCAAAAGGGATCGTCATTTTTGCCCACGGGAGCGGGAGTTCCCGCTTTAGTCGTAGGAACATCTTCGTATCAAATGCACTCATTTCTGTCGGACTGGGCACACTCCTTTTTGACCTACTGACCAGGGAAGAGGACCTCATCTACGAAAACCGATTCGATATCCCGCTTCTTGCCCGTCGCCTCGTAGCCGCTACCCAATGGGTAAGGGCGCAAGAGGAGGCGAGGGAACTCAAGATAGGCTACTTTGGGGCAAGCACAGGTGCGGCCGCCGCGCTTATAGCCGCCTCAGAACTCGGTAGAGAGATCGGAGCCATTGTTTCCCGTGGAGGTAGGCCCGACCTTGCGATGGAGGTGCTGGATCGTGTTCTTTCTCCCACGCTCTTTATCGTGGGTGGAAACGACAGGGTTGTACTCGAATTGAATCGTGAGGCGATGGAAAGGATTAGGGTAGAAAAGGAGCTCAGGGTCGTTCCTGGGGCAGGCCATCTCTTTGAAGAGCCGGGTGCGTTGGAGGAGGTTGCGCGTCTATCAACCGAGTGGTTTATAAGGTACCTCCGTAAGTGAGGCCTGTGAGGGAAAAGGTGAAGCTGTTTTTTACCACTTCTACCCAGCATCTGGCACTCAGTATAGACGGTGAGAAGGGAACCTATGTATCTAAGACCTTTAGCGATGGCGAGAGGTACGTTCGTATCGAAGAGGCGGTTAGGGGTGCAGCCTGGGTTATCGCTAACACAAATCCTCCCGCCGAAAACATACTCGAGCTTCTTTTTCTACTCGATGCGTTACGCCGCCAGAGGGCCGAGATAAACCTCTTCATTCCCTATTTCGCCTATGCCCGTCAGGACAGAATAACTCGGAAGGGGGAGTGCTTGAGTGCCAAGGTGATCTCCGATCTCCTCCTTTACTTTAAGCCGAGAAGGATAGTCGTCTTTCACATGCACAGTAGAAGGATAAGACGGTACCTAGATTACGAGGATCTCCTGCCATTACAGTTGGTCTCCCCACTTGCCATAGGGACGGATGCCCTCGTTGCTCCGGATAGAGGAGGGGTACCGTTTGCAAAAACGGTGGGCAGGGAATGCGGACTTCCCGTTATCCTTATAGAGAAGAAACGCATTACCGACAGGATGGTTGAGGTCATGGAGATAAGCGGCAGAGTTAAGGGGAAAAGGGTTATGATCGTCGATGATATGATAGCAACGGGAGGCACCATAATAAGGGCAACCGAAAAGCTCCTATCCGAAGGGGCCAGGGAGGTCGAGGTGTATGCCACACACGGCATATTCAGCGGGGATGCCAGGGAGGTGCTGGAGAAGAGCCCTATAAAACGGATCCACGTAACCAACTCGCTTCCTCAGAGGGAAGGGGGTAAGATAAAGGTATTGGATATTTCCGATCTCATTCGTGATGCCATTAAAGGTGTATAAGCGTAGGATAGCGGTTACGCTTCGGGTTTTATCAAAATCCGATCCGGGTATGATTCCCTTTAGAGATGCGCTCATCAAGGTTTAATCTCATCACCCTGTTCATGTGTGGAGATGTAATGTTGGGAAGGGGGATAGATCAGGTGTTGCCTCACCCAAGTAACCCCATTATATATGAGCCGTATATGAAAAGTGCCAGGGGGTATGTGGATCTTGCCGAGGAGGCGAACGGTCCGATCCCAAGGCCCGTTGACTTCTCTTATATCTGGGGAGATGCCCTAGAGGAATTGGAGCGGGTAGCACCGGATCTTAGGATTATCAATCTGGAAACGGCCATAACAAAGAGCGAGGATTACTGGAGGGGGAAGGGTATAAACTACAGGATGAATCCAGAGAATATCCCATCCATAACGGTGGCCAAAATCGATTTCTGCTCCCTTGCGAATAACCACATCCTCGATTGGGGGTACTCGGGTCTTAGGGAGACATTGGAGACGCTTAGGAAAGCGGGTGTGAAGAGCGCGGGGGCCGGTAAGAACCTCAGGGAGGCTGAGGCCCCAGCGGTTATGGAGGTTGGGGGAAAGGGGAGGGTAATCGTGTTCTCTTTTGGATCTGTAACAAGCGGAATACCCCTCAGTTGGGCCGCATCGGAGAGAAGGCCCGGCGTAAATCTATTAAAGGATCTCTCGGATAAGACGGTCAGGCGCATTAAAGAGAGGGTTGAGGAGGCAAGGCAGGAAGGGGATATCGTAATCGCCTCTATCCACTGGGGGAGCAACTGGGGTTATGATATCCCTAGTGAACAGATCGGATTTGCACATAGGCTCATAGATGATGCCGGTTTTGACGTGATTCATGGGCACTCCTCTCACCACGTAAAGGGAATAGAGGTTTATAAGGAAAGGCCCGTGATCTATGGCTGTGGTGATTTTATAAACGACTACGAGGGCATAGCCGGCTATGAGTATTTTAGGGGTGATTTGGGACTCATGTACTTTGTGGGTATAGATCCATCGACTCGAAGTCTCGTCTATTTGCGAATGATACCGACGCGGATTAGGCGTTTTAGGGTGAATCGAGCATCGAGCGCGGATGTATTATGGATGAGGGATACGTTGAATAGAGAGGGTAAGAGATTCGGGACGTGGGTGGAATCGAATACGGATAATACCTTAGAGCTAAAGTGGGATTAATCCGTTCGAATCTCTACCTTAAGTGTGAGATCCGATTTCGGGACATGAGGGTTTATTCGGGATGTTTTCCCGGTCGTTCTGCTCTCTCAATGGATCCTGGCTTTACAGGGCGGGTTTTATAAAAATCGGGCTAAATAGGGAGCTCAGATTGGATTTTTTCGGTTACACGATTCGACCTTAGTCCTTTAGAGCTAGTTAAAATCCTCTTCCTCTTCATCCTCGTCCCATTCCTCGTCCTCTTCTTCCCATTCTTCCTCCTCGTCTTCCTCCCACTCTTCATCCTCTTCTTCCCACTCCTCTTCCTCATCCTCTTCCCATTCGTCCTCCTCGTCTTTTGTTTTTATTATGAAGTCGAGCTCCATTCAGTTTCTCCTAAGATTGATTTTACTTGAAACCATACATACTGTCATTAAAAAGTCAAGTTTTTGTCGTAATTATGTTGGGATCCTGACGTTTCTATTCCGGGATAGGAATGGCTCCCAGAACCTCTATATTGTCTGCATTAAAAAGGCTAGAACCCGATCCCAAAACGGCTCCCCCTTCCAGATATGTCCCCTTACTGTGAGGGGGTAGTGTTACGCGTAGAACCCCGGTTTCCTGACTCACCATGGTTCCGTAGTTGGAGGACGACGTGGAGTAGTAACGCACCCTTACCTTTATATCCCTGTAGGTTATGTCACCCGTGTTCTCAATCGTGACATGATGTATTATGGCCGTCCTAAACGCCGTGTAAAGGGACCAGTCTGTGATCTTGATATAGAGTTCCGGGTGTCGAATCATGAGATCCCTTGGGTCTACCTCTTCGGCTTTTCCGGTTATACCGAAGAGTCCAACCAGTATAAGGGCGTTTATGATTATGCGGCTCATCCTATGGAATAATCTTAAATGGAAATCCGTTCCTAGTCCAAGAGTCAACCGGTTTAGGATCCCTTGCTGTGGTTACATGTTGTTTAAGCCATAGTGGGGATGTTAGTATTATATGGTTTAATAACCAGTTCTATCCGAGGTTAAGAAACGGGTAAGGAGCCTATTGTTATGACCAAAGAGAGGGAATCAAGAAAACAGGCCCTGAATCAAGGCAGGCAGAGGGACGTTTCTGATATTGCCAAGGAATACGGCCTGCCCTTTACGGTGTTTGTGACCCAGGCGCTCTGGGATGACTGGGTTATCCCTGATAATAAGAGCAGGGATTCAGGCCAGAGCGAAAAACAGAGATTGGGCTACATCATTAGCAAGCTCGTATATGCGATAAGACTGCATAGACGGACGAGCAAATCGGACACCATTTATTTTGATGTCTCTCTTACCAGAAACGGCAAAGCGGAAATGGTTGTGCTTATGTCGAAGCTGGCCGCCATTGACTTCGACGACCCAAGACCCTGCATCACCATAATGATGCCAGAAGAGGGGTGAGGTTTTCTACCCATGTAAACTGGATATGGGCAGGAAGGGAGTCGAACCCTTACGGGCGTGATGCCCAGCGACTTTTGAGGCCGCCGCGTCTACCAGTTCCGCCACCTGCCCTGTTTTGGGTTGGGAGTATATTATTCTCGGTAATTCGTAAAGAATCAATAGTGAAAGCACACTAGAGATAATGGCGGCCGTGTATTGCCATGGTTCAAAGGGGACTGTAAAATTTTCTCACCGTTACTGTTATGGGACTTTCCAGGCCTCTTATAGATGAAATGAGACCAGAAGACCTTGACGAGGTAATAGCGATCGAACAGGTGTGTTTTCCTACGCCCTGGCCACGTCAGGTATTCGAGATGGAGTTAAAATCCAAGCGTTCCTTTAAGCGTGTCTCTAGGGTTGGGGATGTAATAGCAGGTTACATAATCGCATGGATGGTACACGATGAATGTCATATACTCAATATCGCCGTTCGTCCCGAATTTAGAAGGATAGGGATAGGGGAGAACCTAATGAGGGATTGCCTCGATTATTTCTCTGAAAGGGGGGCTAAGTACGCCATATTGGAGGTTAGACGCACGAACGTCGGGGCCATAAGACTCTATGAAAAATTAGGGTTTAGATCTATTGGGATAAGGCACGGATACTATAATGACACGGGCGAGGACGCAATCGTTATGATGCTTACAATGCGATGAGATAGGGGCTAGATCGGTTATCCTACAGCGGTCTTACCGCTTCTTCTATATCTCCCGTAGACCTTTTCGAGCGCCCTACTCATCTCCCCTATCGTGGCATAGTCCCTCACGGCTTCCACTATATAGGGCATGAGGTTCTCGTTTGCCCGTGCCGCTTCTTCAAGCCTTTTAAGGTCGGCACTCACCCTGTCGTTGTCCCTTCTACTCCTTAGCTCCTTGAGCCTTTCCCTTTTAATCTCCTCGATCTTGGGGTCTATCTTAAGTATTTCAACCGGTTCCTCGTTAACGTTTGTAAATTCATTTACGCCGACTATTATCCTTTCCCTGTTCTCGACCTCAAGCTGATACCTGTATGAAGCGTCCTCGATCTCCTGGTTGATGTAGCCGTCTTCGATACACCTTATCATCCCGCCCCTTCTCTTGATCTCCTCAAGGTATTTTATGGCCTCTTCCTCTATCCTGTTTGTGAGGGCCTCGACGGCGTAGGAGCCTCCAAGTGGATCTACCGTGTCGCCTGCGCCGCTTTCATAGGCGATTATCTGCTGTGTGCGGAGGGCAATCGTCGCGGCTTCTTCGGAGGGAAGAGCAAGCGCCTCGTCAAACGAATTCGTATGGAGCGACTGGGTTCCACCAAGGACCGCCGCAAGCGCCTGTATGGTTACCCTAATTATGTTGTTTCTGGGCTGCTGTGCGGTGAGCGTGACGCCTGAGGTTTGTGAATGGAATCTCAGCATACAGGCCCTATCATCACGGGCCCCGAATCTCTCCCTCATGATCCTTGCCCAGAGCCTCCGGGCGGCACGGAATTTTGCTACCTCTTCTAGGAAGTTATTATGGACGGCAAAGAAGAACGACACCCTCTCAGCGATCCTCTCCACATCTAGTCCCCTTGCCCTTGCGTTCTCTAGGTATTCGATCGCATCGGCGAGTGTAAAGGCCACCTCCTGGACGGCTGTGGAACCGGCTTCACGCATGTGATAGCCGCTCACGCTTATGGGATTCCACTTGGGTATGGTATCGCGACAGTACTCCATGATGTCTATAGTGATTTTTACCGATGGCTCAGGGGGAAATATATACGTCCCTCTGGCTATGAACTCCTTGAGGAGGTCGTTCTGGACCGTACCCTGAATCCTGTTTGGACTCACCCCCTGTTTTTCGGCGGCGACCATATACATTGCAAGGAGCATCGAGGCCGTGGCGTTTATCGTCATTGAGGTGCTTACCTCACCGAGGGGGATCCCGTCAAAGAGGATCTCCATATCTTCTAAGGAATCTATCGCCACTCCGACCCTGCCCACTTCACCCCTACTCATCGGCTGGTCCGAGTCGTATCCCATCTGAGTTGGAAGATCAAAGGCGACGCTAAGACCGGTCTGCCCCTGTTCAAGGAGGTACTTGAATCTCTTGTTCGTCTCTTCGGCGGTCCCAAACCCAGCGTATTGGCGCATCGTCCAGAGTCTGCCGCGGTACATGGTGGGCTGGATGCCTCGTGTAAATGGGTATTCGCCTGGATAACCTATATCCCTCTCGTATTCTATCTTCTCCGTATCCTCATGTGTATAGAGCCTCTCAAGCGCTATACCGGAAGGGGTAGTGAATCTCTCTTTCCTCTCCTTTAGGTTTTTTCCCATCCTTTTTTCCCATTCGCCTTTCTTTGACGCCATATTTCCCTCTCCTTTGGTTTCAGGATAGGGATCTGTAAATGCTTCTACTTTCTTCTCTCCGCTACGTAATCCGCAAGTAGGTCAAGGGATCTCTTGCATTCGTTCTCTGGAAGGCTCGATATGGCGTCCTTCGCCTTATTCGCGAATCCCTTTGCCAGCCTTTTTGTTTGTTGGACGCCTTTGTATTTCTCAACTATATCCATAATGAATTTAAACCCCTCGTCCCTAAAATCGTCGTTTCTCAGTATTTCAAGCGCCTTGGCCTTTTCCCTCGTTGAGGCCTCACGGAGGGCATAGATGAGGGGTAGTGTCATCTTTCCCTCAATCAGGTCCTGTCCTATTGTTTTTCCGAACTCCTTCTCCGTTGCGGAATAGTCGAGGGCATCGTCTGTAAGCTGGAAGGCGATTCCGAGGTTAAACCCGTAACTCCCAAGGGTTTCCTTCGTCTCCTCGTTTGCTCCGGCCAGTATAGCCCCTACCTTTCCACAGCTCTCTATAAGGGATGCCGTCTTATTCTCTATTATGTCAAAGCATATCTCTTCGGACACCTCGATCATGTTCTTTGCAACCATAACCTCGAATACCTGTCCCTCGGCCAATTTTGAAGCCGCATCGGTTATGGTCTTTATGATCTCTAGATCACCGCAGGAGGATATGAGTGCGAGGGCACGCGCGAGCATAAAGTCCCCGACAAGAACGCTTGGTTTGCTTCCCCAAATGACGTTCGATGCCTTCTTCCCACGCCTTATGATTGCATCATCCACTACGTCATCATGGAGAAGGGTGGCCGTATGGATGAGCTCAATCGCCACGGCCGAGTGTATCCTCTCTATCCCGTTTTTGAGACCGCACGCGCCGCTTGAGAGGAGAAGCACAGAGGGACGGAGCCTCTTCCCACCGCTTCCAAGTATGTACTTCGATATCTCGTGAACGAGTGGAACCAGTGAGCCGATGTTTTCCTCTAGTTCCCTCTCAACC
The DNA here is from genome assembly GCA_964636885.1 of uncultured Spirochaetia bacterium. Classification (GTDB taxonomy): domain Bacteria; phylum Desulfobacterota_D; class UBA1144; order Nemesobacterales; family CSP1-2; genus CAZWVA01. The sequence continues at coordinate 28,236 of CAZWVA010000014.1, read as the reverse complement.
CACTCTAAGTCCGATGCTATGACATCTGTGATTTCATGGAGGTTCATCTGATCTTAAGTTATCTGAATAAGCCCGATTAGTCAAAAGGGTACCCTCTTTAAAGGTCCTTGCCTTTTATTATCCATTCTTATGATGTATCATTAGATTCCTGAAAGCGTTAGGGTAATGGTTCCGGTAAAACTCTCCCTAAAGAATTTCTTGAGCTACGGTGATGCTATCCCTTTACTCGACTTTAGAGAATTCAGTATAGCCTGTCTCTCTGGAAAGAACGGGCACGGCAAATCCGCGCTTATAGATGCTATAACGTGGGCGCTATGGGGAAGATGCAGGGCAAGGACCAAGGAAGACGTCATAAAACGAGGGACAAGCGAGGCCGGAGTCGAGCTCGAATTCGAGGCGGATGGAAACCTCTACAGGGTGCTTAGAAGGATAACGAGGAAGAGGGGAACATCTACATCTACCAGGGTCGATTTTCAGGTCTTCGATAGAGGAACCGATAGTTTTAGGCCAATTGCCCAAGATGGAAAGGCACAGGACTCGATCGAAAGGGTTCTAAAAATGGACTACGACTCCTTCATCTGTTCGTCATTTATACTCCAGGGAAAGGCCGATGAGTTTACAAAAAGGACCCCTGCCGAGAGAAAGGAGATCCTGGGGAGCATCCTGGAGCTCGAAAAATACGAGAGGTTGGCAAGGAAAGCAAGGGATCTCGTCCAGAAGTTGAGGTTGGAAGAAGAGGTACTCAGAAGAGAAGAGACCAGGCTTCGGTCTGAGATCTCACGGAAGGGGGATTTGGAAAGGGAGCTTGAGGAGATTAAAACCCGCGAAATCGAGATCACGCGCGAGCTTAAAGAAAGCGAGGGATCGTATGAGGAGATCATAAGAGAATCCGAGATCCTGGGTGCGAAGGTAGAGCTCTACAGAGGGCTGATTCGTGATAGGGATGAAACGGGCGAAAACTGCACCAGATTAGAGGAGGATCTAAAGGGAATAATCGAGACGATGGAAATAGATAGAGGGATCATAGAGAGGGAGGAAGAGATACTAAGAGGATACGGGGAGTTTGAAAAGACGAGAGAGGAGGAAAGGGTTCTTTCGGAGAGGTTAATGGTCTATACAAAACTCCTAAAGGAATTAGAGGAGGTAAACCTCTTAATAAACAAAGAGAGATCCAAATTGGAGAATAAGATAGGCTCTTTAAGCGGGAAAAAGGAGGAGCTTGATAAAAGGCTTGCCCAGACGAGGGAGATACTGAGAAGAGAAGAGGAGATTAGAAAAGGGTTTAAGGGGTTTTTAGACACCGAAGCCTTAGAAAGGGATTTCGAGAGAAGGAGGCAGATCTCTGAGAGGCTTAAATCCAGGAGGGTGGAACTCGAAAACACCATCCAGAGAATCAGGTTTGAAATCGAGGCGAGGATCAAAGGGCTTGAATCCAAAATAGAAGGGCTTACCTCTAGGGTCCAGGGGATAAAAGGGATAGAAGAGGAGTGTGAGAACCTGAGGGCGGAGATAAGGGCATATGAGGAGATGCAAAAAAGATCGGAGGAGCTAAGGGTAAGACTAAAAGAGATCGGAGAAGAAAAGAGGGTTTCTATCTGGAGGAGATCCGAGGTCAAAAGCAAACAGGAGGAGGAGAAAAGGAAGCTCGATCTCATAAGATCGGAGGTGCATAAAACGCAGTGCCCCCTATGCGAGTCTCCACTCGGAGAGGGGGCTAGGGAACTACTCATAGAGAAATTCGAGAGGTCTCTCCTCGATCTGGAAAACGCACTTAAGGAGGAAGCGGAGAGGATGAATCGGCTGGAAGGGGACGAAAAAAAGGTCTCTTCCGAGATTGAGGAATTGGAGTCGAGAACGAGGAGGCTTTCCGAACTAAACAAGCGGCTTGGAGAGAGGGAAAGGAGTCTAGAAGATTCAAAATCCGCTTCTAGGGATCTGGAATCCGCCCTAAGGGAGCTTGGGGACCTTAAGGGTAGAATAGAAAGGGGAGATTTTGGTTCCGAGTTCAAGGATGAGTTAAGAAGGGTAACCGAGGAGTTAGAATCCTTGGATTACGATGAAAAAAGGCATGGGGAGATAAAAAAAAGGCTAGAAGCACTAAGGGTTTTTCAAGTAGAAAGCAAGCTCCTCGAAGAGGCAATGAGAGCCGAGGTTGAGATTGAAAAGGAGCTCGCCCGTATACGGGCACAACTCGTTCCTCTTACGAGGGAACTGGAAGAGGGGCTTTTTGCACCGGAGCACAGAGAAAAGGTTCTAAGGATCCAGAGCCAAATCGGCGAGATCGCCTATGACGGGGAGAGACATAGGGAACTGAAAAACGCCCTAGTTAAGTTAGAGAGGTTCTCAAAGGAGAAAGAGGATCTCGATAGGGCGAAACTCAGCTTAAGCCTGAGGGAGAAGGAGAGGGAAACCATTGAGAGGAGGCTGGAGGAAGAAAGGACTAAACTCCTCAGGCTCGAGGGAGAGATAAAAGGGTTAGAAGAGGCGGTAGGCCAGAGCAAAAGGTTGGAAGAAAAGAAGGGGGCCATTCAGGTCAGGATTTCAACTCTAAAGAGGGACAGGGACGAAGCGCTTGGGCAAAAAAGCAGGGTCCTTAACGAAATCGAGAGGATCGTAAAACTGGAGAGTAGAAGGGAGGAGATCCTAAGGCAGATAGATAAGACCGTTTACGATCTTACGGTTTATCAGGAGCTTGAAAAGGCCTTTGGGAAAAACGGGATTCAGGCTCTTATCATAGAAAACGCCGTACCGGAGATAGAGGATGAGGCAAACAGGATCCTAAAAAAACTCACCGAAGGCACTATGACCCTTAGCCTCGATATGGTTAAACCGACCCAAAAAGGAGGAGAGAAGGAGACCCTAGATATAAAGATAGCCGATTCCTCTGGAACGAGGGGATACGAGACCTATTCGGGGGGTGAGGCGTTTCGTATAGATTTTGCACTGAGAGTAGCGATATCGAAATTCATCGCAAACCGCTCCGGCGCCCAGCTTAGAACCCTTGTGATCGATGAGGGGTTTGGCACTCAGGATAAGGACGGGCTTAACCAGTTTATACAGGTTATAAACACGATTAAGGACGATTTTGATAAAGTCCTCGTCATCACTCACGTTGACGAATTAAAGGAGAGGTTCCCTGTGAGGATAGAGGTGACAAAGGAGCCCGGAAGGGGCTCGACCTTCGAGGTCATTTATTCATAGAATATGAACTGGTTAGACATAGCTATACTAATAACCCTCTCTGTTTTTACCGTTTTCGGGTTCATAAGGGGGTTTATCAGAGAGGTCTTTTCCATTGCCGCGATCCTTGGAGGGTTAATAGCGGGTGTTATGTTCTACGGTCTTCTGGGAGGCCTTTTTATAAAATACAACCTTGTAGGCAATAGACCGATAGCAAGCGTGGGAGGCTTTATCGTCACCGCACTTGGCGTCTATGTGGTAGTTCAGATAATCGGGTGGATACTCGCCAGGATCGTGGGGACACTCCACCTGGACTGGATCGATAGGGTGACGGGTGGCTTTCTAGGTGCAATAAAGGGAGTCGTTATAGCTTTTCTCCTCATATCGGCAATCGGGTTCTTCTTCTCTCAAAAGGAACCCCCTTTTAGGGGCTCGATTCTCGTTCCGCACGTAACAAGGGCGTTTTCTCTTCTTAGAGATGCCGTTCCCAGGGACCTTAGGGAAAAAATCGAGAGGGCAAGAACCCTGATTCAGGAAAAGGGCATAAGAGCCGCTATTAGGGAAGCCGAAAGGATTAAAGGGGTCTTTGGGGAGGAGGTCAAGGAAGAAAAAAAGAGATAACAGGCGTATTTCCCTAATATAGAATTTAGGGTAATATTATTCAACATGGTTGGCGTCATAACCCTAGATGAATTCATTATACAAAGGCAGGAGGAGTTGGCCTTCGCCAAGGGAGAACTCTCCCGCTTGCTAAGGGATATCGGTCTAGCGGCTAAGGTCGTTAATAGGGAGGTAAATAAGGCCGGCTTGGTGGATATTTTAGGCATTACGGGTACTAGAAACATACACGGGGAGGAGGTAAAAAAGCTAGACGTCTTTGCCAACAGGCGATTTATAGACGCTCTGAGGTTAGGGGGCGAATGTTGCGGCATCGCCTCGGAGGAGGATAATGACGTTATTGTTCTTGACGATGAAATATCGAGAAACGCTAAATACGTTGTCGCTCTGGACCCGTTGGATGGCTCCTCCAATATAGATGTCAATGTATCCGTAGGGACTATCTTTTCTATCTACAAGCGCCTCTCACCCCCTGGGCCCTGCACCGTAGAGGATTTTCTTCAAAAGGGAATTAACCAGGTTGCCGCTGGCTACGTCATATACGGCTCTTCCACGATGCTGGTATATACAACGGGAGCTGGGGTGAATGGGTTTACTCTCGACCCCTCTATAGGTGAATTCTGTCTCTCACACCCGGATATGAAGATACCAAAGACGGGTAACGTCTATTCGATTAATCAGGGGTATTTCGTCAGTTTTCCGGAAGGGGTAAAGGAATACGTTAGATACTGCAAACAGGAGGATAAATCCACCAAGCGTCCCTACTCGTTGAGGTATATCGGCTCAATGGTGGCGGACATCCACAGGAATCTAATTACGGGTGGTATATTTATCTATCCCTCGACAAAGGACTCCCCTCGCGGGAAACTGAGGCTTCTATACGAGTGTAACCCGATGTCCTTTATAGTGGAACAGGCTGGCGGTAGGGCCACAGACGGATTCAGGCGTATCTTGGACATCGAGCCGAAAGAGCTTCATCAGAGAACCCCTATCTTTATCGGCTCGGAGGAGATGGTTTTAAAAGCAGAAGAGTTTATGAAGAGGTACCCCTCCTAGCCACCCGGATATCGGGTGTAAGAATGGCATTAAATCCACTAGTTCGGATCCCTAAGCCCTTATAGAAGCGCTACTACTGGCCCTTATGCAATGGTTATGTCCTTATTCAGATAGACGTCTTGAACGGCGTTAAGCAGCTCTATCCCCTCTTTCATCGGTCTCTGGAATGATTTCCTGCCAGTAATGAGGCCCATTCCTCCTGCTCTTTTGTTTATCACGGCGGTACGAACGGCTTGGGCAAGGTCGCTTGCCCCTGAGGATTCGCCGCCGGAATTAATCAAGCCGGCACGTCCCATGTAGCAGTTTATGACCTGATACCGGGTTAGATCTATCGGGTGGTCTGATGTGAGCTCCGTATAAACCTTGTCGCTTGTCTTGCCGAATCTTAACGCCTTAAATCCGCCGTTATTCTCGGCCTGCTTCTGTTTTATGATATCGGCCTCGATGGTTGCACTTATGTGGTTTGCCTGCCCCGTAAGATCGGCGGAGAGGTGATAATCGGCACTTTCGGTTTTAAAGGCTGGATTCCTTAGATAGGCCCATAGGATTGTAACCAGCCCCAGGCTATGAGCATGGTGAAAGGCCTCAGATATCTCCTGGATTTGACGGGTGCTCTCATCAGAACCGAAGTATATTGTCGCACCGACGGCAACCGCGCCCATCTGAAAGGCCTGATCGACGCTTGCAAAAAGGACCTGATCGTACTTATTTGGATACGTAAGCAGTTCGTTATGGTTGATCTTCACGATAAACGGGATCTTGTGCGCGTATCTTCTCGCAACGGAGCCCAGGACACCGAGTGTAGAGGCAACCGCATTGCATCCGCCTTCTATCGCGAGCTTAACGATGTTCTCAGGGTCAAAGTAGATGGGGTTTGGAGCGAAGGAAGCGCCTGCCGAATGCTCTATTCCCTGGTCCACGGGTAAGATGGAAAGGTAGCCAGTACCGGCCAAGCGGCCTGTATTAAAAAGGAGTTGCATGTTTCTTAAAACCGCAGGAGGACGATCCGATGGAACCAGTATCTCATCCACAAACGACGGTCCGGGTAGATGCAACTGATCCTTGGGGATCGTTTTACACACGTGGTTTAGAAGGTAATCCGCCTCGTTTCCCAGGAGCTCTACTATGGAGTCCGTATCGGCTTTAAATGAAGCTCTTACTCTCGCCATTTCTCTACCCCCCTTGTTTTTTGATTATTTATCCAAAAACGAAACATTCAAGATACATGATACACGATCCAAGAGCTATAATGAACCATGTATCCTGCCTTTTCATTCCTTCTTGTCGTTTAGAATCGAGATTCCGGGAAGCTCAGCGCCGCCCAGGAATTCAAGGGAAGCTCCACCACCTGTAGAGATATGGACTATCTCGGAGTCCATGACCTCTGCCTTTCTTATCGCGGAGATGGTTTCCCCTCCACCTACCACGGTGGTGGCTCCGCGCCAAGTGGCAAGCGCAATGGCACGGGCTATGTGCGTTGTACCAGCCGAGAAATCATCTACCTCAAAGACCCCCATGGGACCGTTCCAGAAGATCGCTCCGTTGCCTTTGATTTCGGACGTGTATTTGCGTACGGTTTTGGGACCGATGTCAAAACCCTTAAGCTCAGCGGGAATCTCGTTATCCACGACCATGTAGGTCTTTCGTTTCTCTATACTCTCCGCAACCACATGATCGACCGGAAGGAATATCTTGTCTCCATACTGGGAGAGAGCCTCTTTTACCCAATCCATCATCTCATCCTCAGTTACGGAGCTTCCCACGCTGATCCCCTTTGCTTTAAGGAACGTGTATGCAACCCCGCCTCCTATAAGCACCTTATCCGCTTTCTCTATCAGGTTCTTTAGGGCGCTGATCTTGTCCTTTATCTTTGCCCCACCTACAATCACGACAAAGGGATGGTCCGGATTGTCCCTCAGCTTGGTAAGGAACTTCAACTCCCTGTTTACGAGAAATCCCGCAAGCCTCAGATCAAAGTAAGACGCCATACCGTATGTGGAGGCGTGTTTCCTGTGTGAGGTTCCGAAGGCGTCATTCACATATATGTCTCCGAGGGATGCGAGTTCCTTTGCAAAACGGGGATCGTTATCCGTTTCTTCCCTGTGAAACCTCAGATTCTCGAGCAGCATCACCTCCCCATTTTCAAGGTCGTCCACCTCCATTCTCACATCTTCCCCTATCACCTTCCCTATGAATTTAAGCGGCTTCCCCAGGAGCTCGAAGAGTCTGTATGATATAGGTTCCAAAGAGAGATCGGGAATCACCCTTCCCTTTGGCCTTCCGAGATGGGAGGCGAGTATTACCCTTGCCCCTCTCTCGATTAGATAATCGATTGTGGGGATCGCCCTTCTTATCCTATAGTCCTCGCTTATTACCCCGTCCCTTATAGGCACATTAAAGTCGACCCTCACAAATACCCTCTTCCCCTCAAACTCGGAATCGGGTAGATCGGATATCACCATCTTTGCCATCGGGGGCTATCTCCCTACAAGTTCGATTAAATCTACTACCCTAGATGAGTATCCGTATTCGTTGTCATACCAGCCTATAACCTTAACGAGCGTACCTCCTACGACTGAGGTAAGAGAGGAATCGAAGACCGCAGAATGCGGATCCCCTATGAAGTCGGAAGAGACGAGTTCTTCGTCCACGTATCTCAGATAGCCTTTGAGTTCCCCCTCCGCGGCCTCTTTGAACCTCCTGTTAACCTCTTCTGGGGTGGTGGCTTTCTCAACCTCGCATGTGAAATCGACGACGGATACATCCGCCGTGGGAACCCTCATTGCCACGGAGCTCAGCTTCCCCTTTAGTTCGGGAAATATGAGTTCTATCGCCTTTGCGGCACCCGTGCTCGTGGGGATTATGGATAGTGCTGCGGCACGCGCCCTCCTTAGATCCTTATGCGGAGCGTCTAATATCCTCTGGTCGTTTGTATAGGAATGAATCGTTGACATCTCACCCCTCTTTATCCTGAAATTCTCGTGGAGAACCTTGACCATCATTGCAAAACAGTTTGTGGTACAGGAGGCATTGGACACGATATTGTGTTTTAAGGGATCGTACTGTTTGTGGTTTACCCCTATAACGGTTGTAAAATCGACTTCCCCCTTGGCGGGCGCTGTGATTATAACCTTCTTTACGCTGCCGTGAAGGTGTGATGAGGCGGCCTCCTTTGAGGTAAAAAGCCCGCTCGCCTCTACGACAACGCTCGCCCCTACCTCTTCCCAGGGGATCTTCTTTGGGTCCCTTTCGGAAAAGACCCTTATAATCCTTCCGTCAACCACGATGTGACCGTCTTCCGATTTGACCTCTCCCTTATACGGACCGAATACGGAGTCGTATTTAAAGAGATGGGCGAGCGTTCTGGCATCGGTAATATCATTAATCCCCACAAAATCCATGCCTTTTCTTCTTAGACCGATCCGGAGAACGTGCCTTCCGATCCTTCCAAAACCGTTTATACCTACCTTGATTGACATTTGATTCCTCCCCGGTGAGTATTAACAGGATAACCCTTTCTAAAAGCTACCCTTTTTAACCCTTGGAGTCAAGGTTTTGGGCTAACCCTATAGCACATGCAAACTTGAATTTATCCCGATTCCCAGATATTTTTCAATCCCTATGGAAAGGAAAAAGGTCGCGGTTCTTGGAGCGAGTGGTTATACCGGAAGCGATCTTCTCAGACTCCTCCTCCTCCACCCTGGGATTGAGGTGACGTACGTAACGGCTGAAAAACACGCGGGTAAGAGGATCACCGAGGTTCTCCCTTACCTAAGGGGATTAATTGATATGGAACTCAAGCCCCTCGATGCGAAATCGATTCCCGCCGATGTCGATTTTGTTTTTGCCGCGCTTCCACATGGAACATCCGCAACCGTGGTTCAGGAGCTTATCGAGATGGGGAAGAGGGTCGTAGACCTAGGGGCGGATTTCAGGCTGAGTTACCCGGTTTACAGGCAGTGGTACGGGGAGCACCCTTGCCCTGAACTCATCTCGGAGGCTGTCTATGGAATCACGGAGCTCTTTCACTCCAGGATCGAAAAGGCCAGGCTCGTTGCAAATCCGGGATGCTATCCTGAATCCGCGATTCTCGGTCTTGCGCCCCTTCTTAAGAACAGGATCGTGGAAGAGGACCAGATCATAATCGACTCCAAGTCCGGGGTTTCAGGGGCGGGAAGGTCTTCAGAACTCACCTATCACTTCTGCGAGGTAAATGAGGGCGTGAGGGCCTATAAGGTGGGGGAGCACCGCCACACGCCCGAAATCGAGGAGGTACTTTCAAGATATTCTGGGCTCGATGTGAGGGTTTCGTTTACGCCTCATCTAATACCTATGGACAGGGGTATCCTCTCTACCATATACGTGAGGCTTAAAGACGAAATAAAAACGGTGGAGCTTCTCGACCTCTATGAGGACTTCTATAGGGGGAAAAGGTTCATAAGGATCGCCCCTGAAGGGGTATATCCTTCAACCGGGGACGTTAAAGGTTCAAACTTCTGCGATATCGGGGTAAGGGCAAACCCAAGGAATAAAACGGCGATCATAATCTCGGTTCTCGATAACCTCGTAAAAGGGGCATCGGGACAGGCAGTTCAGAATATGAACGTGATGATGGGGTTTGAGGAGTCCCTAGGGATTGATATGCCACCGGTATTTCCTTAAGGTTTTCATGTAGGTCCTCTTGTTTTCCTATAAGAGGCAACGTCTAGTCCGGTTGTATATCGAACTGTGGAAGTGTGTAGGGTTCCTTTCTTGCCGCTTCATACCATTCTTCCATAGCGGGTAGGGAGAGAATAGTATTGTAGTACCTCTTCTCGACCCCCGAAAGCTCAACTCCATATGTTTTGAACCTAGTTGCAACGGGAGCATACATGGCATCTGCGATAGTAAAATCGCCAAATAGGAACTCTCCTCCCCTACCGAATCGCTCCCTGCACTGCCTCCAGATCGAGATGATGCGCCGAATATCTTCTTCCACCCCGGGTCCTCTTCCCTTCCCCGGATAGGAGGCCCTGCAGTTCATCGACATGTTTTGACGGAGGGAATGGAATCCCGCATGCATCTCAGCGCTTATTGAACGCGCAAACGCCCTTGCCTCCGGCTCCTCAGGCCAGAGCTTTTTCTCCGGGAACAGCTCGGCGATGTACTCGCAAACCGCTATGGATTCCCATACGGTGACCCCCTTGTGGTGTAAAACCGGAACCTTTCCTGAGGGCGAATGGTAGAGTATCGCCTCACGACTCCCCGGTTTGTAGAGTGGTATCAGGATCTCTGTAAATGGGATCTCAAAGTACTTAAGAACGAGCCAGGCACGTAGTGACCAGGATGAGTAGTTTTTATTGCCGATTACAAGCGTGAATTCACTCATTTCTCACCTCCCTCTAATTCGTTTTTGTGGGGACGAACCTCTGTACGTTCCCTGCAATTATCCCTTTGGACGGCGTCCTCCGAATACGTCGAGTTCAAATATCTTAAAATGACAATCAACGTCTTCAAACCCAAATCACGGAGCCACTCGCACTGGATTTCAACCGGAGTAAGTATGTTTGTCACCTGTCGATTTACTCATTTTAGCAAATGGGATGCCTCCTCGGACTCCCTTTAGAAAATCTGAGTCAGAGAGGCGTTTTCCAGACCTCGTCTTTTCTCCGCATCGATTATACCTTCGGTAGTTTATATGGCTCCTTTTCCGTTGTCGTTTTTACCCTTCAACCTTTCTGATCCTTTCAACGATCCTGGGCAAGGCATCTATCACCCTGTCGATGTCCTCCCTCTCCGTAAACCTACCTAGGCTGAATCTAAGGGATGAAACGGCAATCTCTCTGGGTAGCCCCATAGCAAGAAGGACATGGGAGGGCTCTACGTTTCCTTCGGAGCAGGCCGAACCGGTTGATACCGCTATCCCCTCGATGTCGAGGTTCATCACAAGAGAGTCGCCTTCTACTCCCTCGAAACTGAGATTCAAGGTATTTGAAAGCCTTCTTTCGGGATGGCCGTTGAGTTTTACCCCTCTTATCCTTTCTAAAATCCCCTTGTGGAGTTCATCCCTGAGATCCCTTAACCTGGATTCCTCCGTCTTCATCTCCACTTTTGCAATCTCACATGCCTTTCCGAGTCCCACGATTCCTGGAACGTTCTCCGTTCCAGAACGCCTTTCCCTCTCCTGTCCTCCTCCGTGAATGAGGGGCTGAAGAGGCGTTCCACGGAATGCCTCTACTCTTATAAAGAGGGCACCCACGCCCTTAGGCCCGTAGATTTTGTGAGCGGAAAGGGAGAGTAGGTCAACTGGAAGATCCTCGAGGTCTATATCCACCTTTCCCACCGCCTGAACCGCATCTGTATGGAATATCACTCCCTTTTCCTTAACGATCTCTCCGATCTCCCTTATGGGCATAATGACGCCCGTCTCGTTATTTACAAACATAACCGAGGCGAGGATGGTATCTTCGGTTATGGACTCCCTAAGCTCGTCGAGATCGATAAGGCCGTATTCGTCTACCCCTAGATATGTGACCCTAAACCCGTGGGATTCGAGAAACCGGAAGGTCTCAAGAACGGAGGCGTGTTCAATCCTTGTTGTAATGAGATGGGCTCCCTTTTCCCTTAGTCTAAATGCGACTCCCTTTATCGCAAGGTTATTGCTCTCACTTCCGCCCGATGTAAAGACTATCTCCTTTGGATGTGCTCCGAGAAACCCGGCGACCTGTTCTCTGGAATTATCGAGTGCCGCCTTCGCCCTGCTTCCAAAAGAGTGGATGCTCGAAGGGTTTCCGAACTCCTCCTTCATGTAGGGAATCATCGCCTCAAAGACCCTTGGGTCAATTGGGGTCGTTGCGTTATAGTCTAGGTAAACCCTCTTCAATGCGTATCATCCTCGGATTCTTGGCTCTTAATAGATATTATATTTAACCGTACGGCTTTTCATAATCTTCATTGCGAGCTTAGGAAATGGGTGTTGTCCTTTGAGATTTCAGAGCCCACTTGGAATCGAGACGCTTCGGTTGATTCACGGGACTCATGATTATGGATACAAGGTATCACCCTTAATGAAGAAAAAACGGATTCTACTTCGTTTTCACTACCTTGAGGATCCTGTTTTCTTCCTTTGTCTTTTCCAACTCGATTTCCAGTGAATTAATCCTCTTCTCAAGCTTCTTCATCTGCTCTATAAGGGACTGAATGGCACGTTCCTCTGGATCCGGGATCTTGTTGTGCTCAAGTCCCGGATAGACCTCCTTAAGAACCGTTTTTCCCGGAACCCCTACAACTGTCGAGTTGGGAGGCACATCCGTTATCACAACCGAGTTTGCGCCTACCTTACTGTTAGCGCCAACCGTAAGTGGGCCTAAAACCTTCGCCCCCGCCCCGATTGTTACGTTGCTCTCGATAGTAGGGTGACGCTTGCCCCTCGTGAAGCTGGTTCCACCAAGCGTAACCCCGTGATAGATCGTGACGTTATCCCCTATCTCTGATGTCTCTCCAATCACAACGCCCATTCCGTGATCGATGAAAAAGCCCTTTCCGATCTTGGCCCCCGGATGGATCTCGATTCCCGTAAGGGCGCGGGATATATGGGATAGGATCCTTGCGAAAAGCCTTATACGGCGATTCCATAACCAATGTGCGATGCGGTGAAGGACTATAGCATGAAATCCCGGGTATGCCAGTATTACCTCCAGCATACTCCTTGCGGCGGGGTCTCTTTCAAATACGGCCTTAAAGTCCGATTTTATATCCTCAAGGATTCCCATACCCTGTATTCTAACCCTAAAAATCAAAAAAACAAAAATGCCGCATTAGAGGGCTAGACTATATCCGGCCTATTCGTAACTATCCCGTCTACTCCCATTTCCCTTAGCCTCTCGGCTCTTTCCCGGCTATCTACGGTCCATGTAAATAGGAGCATACCGCTCTCATGCACCCTCTCTACCATGCGTCTTGTGATGAAATAGTGAAACGGAGCGACTATCTTTACGAGGGACTCCCTTCCGTTTCCCACGGTATCAAGAGAAAATAAGGAAATAAGTCCGGTAATCGCCCTGGGCTCAAGCTCCTTTACCCTCCTTACCAGGTTCCGATGGTAGGAGACGATAAACGCATCTTGAAATAGATCGTTCTCCCTTATAAGGCTTACGGTCTTTTCTTCGAGCCCTTCCTCTTTTAACTCAACCACAAACCTCGTTTTTCCCTTTCCCATATCTATTACCTCTTCCAGTGTGGGGATCCTCTCTCCCTTTCCAGCATCGAGTTTCTTAAGATCGCTGAGAGTCATCCCCCTTACGAGGCCCGTTCCATCGGTCGTTCTGTCTACCCTTTTATCGTGTATGACAACGAGGTATCCATCCAGGGAAAGCCTGACATCGAGCTCTATCATGTGGGCCCCCATCTCTATAGCACGCCTGAATGATAGGAGTGTGTTTTCAGGCTCATAGGCGCTTGCACCTCTGTGGGCTATCTTAAAGAAGGGTCTTTTTCCCATGCCTTTCATGGTGTTAATATACCTGATACGAACCGAGGACTCGTTGCAATATCCTCTATAAACTGTAGAATGATAGGCCAAATGAAAATCCCATTTAAGGATTTCGTATACCTCCTCAGGCCTCCCCAGTGGGTAAAGAACCTGCTTATCTTTGCCCCCCCTCTCTTTGGAGGTGTACTCTTTACGCATGTGGATGTTTTCTTAAATATGGTTCAGGCCTTCTTTGCCTTCTCCTTTGCCTCCTCGACCGGATACGTAATAAACGACCTCTATGATATAGAGGCCGATAGACTCCATCCAAGGAAGAAAAACCGTCCCATAGCATCGGGTAGGGTGAGTACGACCCAGGCTTTTCTCCTCATCTTTTTGACCCTCCTCGTATCGATGGGGCTTTCGCTCGGATTCGGAAGGTGGTTTATTTTTATCATCTTTCTCTACCTCCTACTTGACGTTGTATATTCCTTTTACCTACAGCACATACTGATTATAGATGCCTTCTCCATCGCCTTGGGGTTTGTTCTCAGGATCGAGGCCGGGGGAGTGGCTTCGAGAATAGAGCTCTCGATCTGGCTTCTCCTCGTGACGTTTCTCCTCTCCCTTCTCCTCGCCTTTGGCAAGAGGCGCTTTGAGCTTACGTCATTTGATAACTCTATCTCTTACAGGAAGGTCTTAAGCAAGTATACGGTGAACTTCCTTGACTCAACGCTCGGTATCTTTTCGACCACTGCTATTGTGACCTACTCTATATACGTGGTGGATAGAGGACTTAAAGGGCTTATAGTAACGGTTCCTTTTGTTTGCTACGGTGTCCTTCGGTATATGTACCTCGTTCAGACCAACTCGAATGGGGATCCAACAGATGCCCTTCTTAGGGACAGGGGGCTTTTTATATGTGTGTTCCTCTGGATAGCGGTAACCTCTATAATCATCCATCTTCAGGATATAATGCGTTTTTTCAGGTGAGGGCATCCTCTCTAACGGAAAAGATCATCCTCGGGTTTCCTTATGAGTTCTTTGGCTCCCCTTTCTCCGTATTCGTATGTGCACCCTCTTACTATGACCGCAGGAACGGCATCCGTTTTTCCCATAACGAGCCCTGCAGCTCCGGCTATCTCATCCGCTATGGCGATGAGGGTTGCTCTTAGCTCGTAGCCCCTTAAATCCGGCTTTCCCCTATAGTCTTTTAGAGGCTTTATCCCCCAGCATCCTATTGCAATCTCCGTGAGTCCATCCCGCCATGGCCTTCCCACTGTATCCGTTATTATGACTGCGGTTTTAACCCCTAGCCTCTCTTTAAATCCCTGAGCGATTCTCCTTGCCGATTCATCCGGGTCAAGTGGAAGGAGAGTTACGGTTTCGCCTCCAGAGACGTTTGAGGCATCAATCCCGGAATTGGCACAGATGATCCCATGACTCGTCTCTACTATTAGCCTTCCCCTATCCATCTTTACGATCCTCTTGGCCTCGCTGAGTGCCACCTCTACCATGCGGGGGTCTTTATTCCAGTCGTTTGCGAATTTGACGGCAAGGGGAGAAGGGGATACATCGCTAAGCCTAACGGTTCTCCCTTCCGCTTTTGAGACTATCTTTTGAGCGAGGACTATTATATCCCCATTCAGTATATAGGTATCCTGCTTAAATACGGCATCGGCTACGATACTTACAATGTCGTCCCCCGGTTTTATTTCGGGGATCCCTGTAATGGGGATTATCAATATGGTCTGTGGTGGGGATCTCATGCCTTATTTATAATAAACCAAGAACCGGTATAAGGAAACTTTTAGTCGTAGAGACATAAAACCCTCTGTTGTCATTTTGAATGAGAGAAGCGACTGAAGAATCCCATTAAATACCATGAATCTGAGATGCTTCGCTTTGCTCAGCATGACAGGTACTATATTTAAAAGAGACGAAAATAAAATTCGAATCTCCTTTGGGTATCTGGGTCTTATAGGTGTTTTGGGAAGGGGGGCAGGAGCAGCCGAGTCGGGTTTTATTAACTAGCCGTTCCTGCCCTTGCCCACAAAAGGAGATACGGGGAGCTTTTATGTGTAGAGCTATAGACTGAAATAATAAAGAAGCTCTGTGGCAATCGTATGCTGGGTGTCCTTAAATCCGCCGTTATCATCCTCGAATGCATCCTTGTTAGAGTGATCAAATCTGTATTCCAGTCTAAGCACGAGGTTGTCCAGTTTTCCTTTATTAAAAAACGGCTTTATCGAGAGGGTGGGGGTGATTTCAAAGAGGTGCTGTTTTGTTCCTGTTCTGAATCCGTCCTGATCGTCGAAGTACTCGCCCCTAAGCGCGAGTCTAAATACGTCATTTAAGTCGTATACGATGTATCCTGCTATTCCCCACCAGAAAACACCTTCGTCGTCTAGTCCTAGGCCTTCATTTGTGACGCCCTGTTCCCATCCCAAGTCGAGGTTTGCCACTAGGGTCAGTCTTTCTACTGGGGTTAGGGTGGCGACTATGTCGATGAGCTCGCGCCAGTCACCGTCTACACCGTCTTGCTCAGGACCGAAGTAGCCAACGACCCCCAAAGAAAAGATATCTCCTAGGGTTAATCCAACCCTAGATTCGATCGTTTTACCGTCGTTATTATCATCCACAACGTCCCATCCGTTGTTGATCCCAACGATGAAATCGAGTAAACCGGCAGGATAGTGGAACCTCACGCCAGTATGTGTAAAGGGGATTGCAAAGCCGAAGAGAAAGGAGCGGGAGAAATTGAAGTTATCCTTACTCTCTATAACCTCGGCACCGGCAAGTGTAACGAATTTCCCGGCATAGACGTCAAGGCCGTTTCCAATGGGTGCGAGGACGTGGATATAGGCCTCTTGGAGGTCGAATTCATCGTCTTGGGTTCCGAGACCTCTTGCCCCAAAAACCTCGGCATCATTTCCGAAATCGAGCTTAACCCTAAACCCAATCAGATTTGCAATTCCTCCCTCCGTCGTTGGGGTTCTTTCAAATGCTAACTGAAAGAGGTTTACGTTAAAACTATTGTGCTCCCTGTCAAATACCCTTAGCGAGTTTATCCCTGATTTGGGGTTGTTAAAGTTATATTCATAGGACGTGTCAATATAGAAACTCGGCTTTATGCTCTTAATGAAATCGAAAAAAACCTGACTCTCCTCGTCCTTTTTTTCTTGTTTAGCCATTATCTCTTCGACCTTAGCCTTTTCCTCTGCCCTCTCGGACTCTAGCTTCTCGAGCTTCCTCTGGAGCTGCTGGTTTTGTCTCCGGTTTTCCTCTATCATCCTTTTGAGTTCATCTATCTGCTCCTCTTGGGTTTTGGCCTCCAGATTCATGCTGAAAAAAGGTAGGAGGAGAACGCCTATAGCCACCGTAACTAGAATGTTTTTCATCATCTCATTTCTCCTTTAAGTTTTTTCTTATGATCTCACCCTTTACTAAAGCGTATTCCAATGGTACACGTTAAACCTTTTCTTCTTCCTTAAGGATCGCCTTCCCAACTGCCTCTGCCTTTTCCTTAGACATGGGGATTAAGGGGTAGCCCGTGACATAAGATGTGCCGGACTGAAATCCTGGATAGGCGACCTCTCCGTGCTCGACTATATCTAAACCCTCTACCTCCTCTTCCTCTGATATTCTAAGGCCCATAATGGCCTTGAGAATGGAGAGGATGACGATGGTACCGAGAAAGGCAAACACCCACGTGGCAACTACGGCTATAACCTGAACCCAGAACTGATGTGGATTTCCAAAGAATAGACCGTCATTGCCGGCCGCGTTAATCGCCTTGGATGCGAATAACCCAGTGGCGAGTGCTCCCCAAGTTCCACCAACCCCATGCACTCCCACCACATCAAGCGAGTCGTCATAACCGAGCTTCGTCTTTAAACTACAGGCGCTTGAGCAAAGGACCCCTGCCACGGCTCCAATTACGATGGAAGAAAGGGGCCCTACAAAGCCCGATGCCGGGGTGATAGCCACAAGCCCTGCCACCGCTCCACTGGCTGCACCCAGAACAGTGGGTTTCCCCCGGAATATCCAGTCCATAAGCATCCATGAAACCGCTGCCGATGCCGTTGCAACGTGTGTCACCACAAAGGCGCTTGTGGCGAGTCCGTTTGATGCAAGGGCACTCCCTGCGTTAAAACCAAACCAACCAACCCATAGAAGCGCGGCTCCAATAATGCTAAGGGGAAGGTTATGAGGGGGCATAGCCTCGCGCCCATATCCGATACGTCTTCCAAACATCAGGGCGGCGGCAAGTGCCGATACACCGGAGCTAATATGCACCACGGTTCCACCGGCAAAGTCCAGCGCTCCCATGTTCCTAATCCATCCACCTACTCCCCATACCCAGTGTGCCAGTGGATCGTATATGAGCGTCGCCCAGATTAGGATAAAAACGATAAAGGTGCTGAACTTGGCCCTCTCCGCAAATGCCCCTGTGATTAGAGCGGGTGTTATAACGGCAAACATCATCTGAAAGACCATAAACGCTTGGTGTGGAATAGTGGGGGCGTAGTCGGGGTTCGGGTCGAGTCCAACCCCTCTAAGTCCGAGCCAGGCCAGGCTCCCTATAATCCCACCTTTGTCAGGACCAAATGCAAGTGTGTAGCCAAAGAGCACCCACTGAACGCTTATGAGACCAACTATTATGAAGCTCTGCATTATTGTTCCAAGAACGTTCTTTCCCCTTACCAAACCTCCGTAAAAGAGGAATAGACCCGGTATCGTCATCATCAAAACAAGGGCCGAGGATGTCAGTATCCATGCTGTATCACCCGTATCTATCGTGGATTGAGTGGACTCCTGGGCGAATGCATAAGCCGCTCCTAGAAATACAAGAATAAAGGTGGGGATCAAGGTAATTGACAGACTTATCAATTTTCTCTTATCAGGGATTAGACACCTCATCTCTTCGTACCTCCTTAAGAGGGAATTTAGGGAGGGGATGTGCAAGGGATGTGCCAGGAATAGGAAATGAATTGTAACGAACGGCAAATGGCACATTTTCTCTCTATATAAATGGAGTTGACTCGTGGAACCTATCGGTTTATCGAGGACGATTAGGTGGGTAAAGTGCCTATTAATTAAGCACGTAAGACCAATTTTCGGGCACTCTAATCTAACCCGTCCGTTCTTTAGAAAGCTATTCGATCTCCAGTTTCTTCCCCTTCGTCTCAGGGAAAGTGAGAACCGTTATGGCGGCAAGAACCGCGAATATAGAGGCGGTTATAAGGGAAAAACCATAGCCGAGCTTATGTCCAGCAATGGTCATTCCCGCAACGCCCGCAAAGATAGCGGGTGCCAGAGCGGATGCCCCTCTTCCAAAGTTGTAACAGAATCCCTGTGCCGTACCGCGTGCCCTTGTGGGAAAGACCTCCGCCATTATGGCTCCGAATCCAGAGTAGAACCCAGTGCCAAAGAACCCAAGAAGAGGCCCGATGATTAGAAGAAGGATTTCAACCCTTATAAAACCTATGATCTTCTGTATCTCAGTAATAGAGCCGAATATCGGAACCAGGATGGCCATTATTACGAGGTATCCAACAAAGGTAGGTCTTCTTCCCAGCCTGTCACTTATAGCACCAAAGGTGTTACATCCAATAAATGCCCCTATGTTTATAAAAATGGTCCATGTATAGCCTTTTATCAGTCCGAGGCCTGCCCCACCTTTTTCGACAGGACTGGCCAAATAAGTAGGAACCCACGTATTTAGCCCCCAGTAAGCGATCATGCAGAAACTCGTCAGTAGCACTGCCCTGATAGTGAACCCAATAAGATCTTCTCTCCAGAGCTGAACGAAGGTAAAAGACTGACTTTTTTCACTGAGTTTCCTGGCCTTTCTCATCTCTGCGGTGGTTTTCCAGATTTCGGGTTCTTCACAGTGCCGTCTCACGAAAAAGACCAGAAAAGCGGGAAGAACCCCGACTAAGAACAAGACTCTCCAACTATGTATAAAGACGTCCCCAAAGTAGGGTATAGTAACCTCGAAATCCGCGTATGGCAGAATAGAGATAGCAATGGTAGCGGCCATGATGTAGCCGATTCCCCACCCGCTCTGCACCATGCCTATAACCTTTCCTCTGTGTTCACGAGGCCAGGACTCTGCAACGAGGATTTCTCCGGAAGCCCACTCTCCTCCCATACCGAGACCGAGGAAGAAACGACAGATAAGGAAGAACTCAACATTAGGGGCAAAGGCACTTAATCCCGTAAAAACCGAATACATTAAGATTGAATAGGTAAGTGCTCTGATCCTCCCAATATAGTCGGAGATAATTCCAAAAAGAGCACCACCTAAAGCGGAAGAAGCAAGAGTGACACCAAAGAGCCATCCGGCTTGTGTGTCCGTCAGAGCCCAGGTGTCCCTTATCTTGGGAAGTGCATAAACATACAAGAGGAGATCCATTGCATCTAGTGTCCATCCTAGGAAAGCGGCGACGAAGGCAAGCCATTGTTTTCTGCTTATTTCTTTATACCAACTGAACAAACCCGGCTTAGCTAAAGCTGCATCCAGGGTCTCATTGCTCATATTTTCCCTCCTTCCTATTTCTCCCGACTAAACGCAGGCTCTAGCCTACTAAATTTATATAAAAGTGTCAACACGGTTTAACCGTCTAAAAAACAACCCCATTTGATTAAAATTCTACTGTCTGTACGTGGTTTTTTCCATTCCTCTTTCCTTGACTTAATCTAGCCAAAGCGTTACATTAGTTAATAGGGATGAGAAAGAGGTATCTGTATATAGAAACATATGGCTGTCAGATGAACGAGTACGATTCCGATAGGATCCGAAATGCCATAGGCATAGAGACCACGGATGATCCGGAGGAGGCCGACGTCGTCATTATAAACACCTGCTCGATAAGGGAGAAGGCAGATCAAAAGGCACTGAGCAGTCTGGGTAGATTCAAGCACCTAAAGTCCAGAAAACCGAATGTGGTTGTGGGTATCGCGGGGTGTGTGGCACAGCTATACGGGGAAAGGCTTCTTGATAGGATCCCTCATCTCGACTTCGTCTTGGGACCGAGAGCCATTCCCAGGCTTCCCCAGATCATCTCTCAGGTTGAGAGGGAAAAGAGAAGAAGCGTTGAGACCTCTCTCGATATAGAGGAGGTCTTTGAAATCGAGCCCTACCACGAAGAGGGCAGGGTTACGGCGTTTGTATCCATACAGCAGGGGTGCAATAAGAGGTGCACCTACTGTATAGTACCATACGTAAGAGGAGAGGAGGTAAATAGACCCCTTGAGGATATTTTAAGGGAGACGAAAAATCTGGTGCAAAAAGGAGTAAAGGAGGTAACCCTTATAGGACAGACTGTAAACTCGTGGAGGATGAACGGATACAGGTTTGGGGACCTTCTAAGGATGGTTGCGGAAATAGAGGGTTTACTAAGGATCCGTTTTACGACCTCTTATCCCAGAGACGTAACGAAGAGGATGATAGAGGCTATGAAGGGATCTCCGAAGGTATGCCGTCATATACATCTTCCCGTTCAGTCGGGTTCAAATAGGGTTCTAGCGAGCATGGGGAGGACCTATACAAGGGAGTGGTATATCGATACGGTAAACAGGTTGAGAGACGCTATTCCTGATATTGCGGTATCTACAGATATAATCGTCGGATTTCCGGGGGAAACGAGAGAGGACTTTAACGATACGATGGGCTTGGTTAGGGAGGTTCAGTTTGACGGCGTATTCTCCTTTAAATACTCACCCCGACCCGGTACCACTGCAGCGGGATTTTCGGATATGGTTCCTGACGAGGTTGCAAGCGAGAGGCTGGCCGAGCTACAGGAGGTTCAAAGGGAAATCACGCTAAAGAAAAACTTGGGTAGGGTTGGGCAGATTGAAGAGGTGCTTGTTGAGGGGAAGAGTAAAAACGATACTAACTGGGTTTCGGGGAGAACCACTCATAATCGGATCGTGAACTTCCCTGGAAACGATGGCTATAAAGGTAAGATTGTAAGCGTAATGATTAAGGAGGGATTCCAAAACTCCCTTCGTGGTGAGTTGGTAGAAAATATTTAATGGAGGTGAATCATGTTGCTTGAAATGAAGGTTTCAGGGATAGCGCTGGATCCATTCACCAATACTCCAATCGTGATCCTAAAGGACGTTACCGGTGAAAAGATACTTCCAATCTGGATCGGTTTTATGGAGGCGAGTTCCATAGCCATGGAGCTCGAAAAAACCCCAAGGGTTCGTCCTCTCACACATGACCTGGTAAAAAACATGCTGGATAGGGTGAGGTTCTCGGTAACCCGGATAGAGGTTACCGATTTAAGAAACGATACGTTCTACGCGGAGATCCACCTAAAGAGAGACGGTGAGGAACACGTTATAGACTCAAGGCCAAGCGATGCCATAGCAATAGCCCTCAGAACCGGATCCCCCATTTTCGTGAATGAAGAGGTGCTTGAGAAGTCGAGAAAGATAGAGATAGAGGAGGATAAGGAAAAACTCACAGAACTCCTTGACAAGATCCCCCCAGGGGATTTTGGCAAGTATAAGATGTAGCCTATTGGTGGTGAATACAAGGATATCCCGATTGATCCGGTTACGTAGATCGGAGTAGTCTATTACTTTACCCTCTCTAAGATACCCTGAGGCTTAATGCCGGATCCGTGTTTTTTCTTCTCCTTTCGATTCGAACCGGTTTGGGTTTAATTTTGTCTAAAGACCTGTAAACGAAGGCCAGTTAAGGGGAACTCTTACGGATCACACCGTATTGTGCTTCAGGCTTAAATCCTTCTTCCTTTTTTTATCTATACAGGCGGTCTAGTAGAGGGTATCACGGGCGATATGTTCGGTTCCGATCTCCTCCTCTGGTTCTTCTGGGGAGGATGGTCCTGGGAGTTCGTCTTATTGCTGCTCCCGTGTTTAAAGCAGACTGTAACGAAGAAGACCTTAAAACGCTTCCCGAATTGGATGGGTTTAAATCCGAAGCCGAGCGGATTTTATCGGAGCTGAGTCAATTGGAGTCGAGGTTTAGTTAGGGAACCCGCAATAGCATTTGAGGATCTGGATGTAATTCTCAAGAGAGGGTTTTATTCTATTTTTGTCCTGCTCAGTGGGCTTTTATCTATAAATAGAAAAGCCTATGTTAAAGCTAGAACAGCCGAGTTTTTGGGGTGCTGTTCATTTACAAGATGGCTTCTTTTGATATTATAGAACCGTACTGCGATGAGTAATGATCAATCTAGCTTGGAAAAAGAACTAGAGACCTTGAAGCAAAGGATTCTGGACTATCCGAATAACGAGGAGACACACTACATGTTGGGGCTAGTTTACACCCGGCTCAATCGTTACGAGGAAGCGGTGGAGGCTTTAAAGCAGGCGATTCGGATTGAACCCCAGTATGCCAAGGCGTATTTCATACTTGGGCAGGTCTACGGCGTGCTTGACCGAGATGAGGAAGCTATCGAGGCTTTAAAAGAGGCGGTCCGACTCGAACCGTCCCATGCCGAGGCGCAGTTCCTTCTCGGGTCTTTTTACTACAAGCTCGGCCGAGACGAAGAAGCCGTTAAAACTCTAGAGAGGGCGATTGATCTCTATCCCTACAATGCCCAGGCCTACTGCAATCTGGGCGTGTCATATTACATGCTCGGTCGCCATGAGGAGGCGGTAAAGGTCTTAGAGCGTGCAACTCAAATCGACCAGAGTGATGCAAGGAATTATTTCTATCTGGGCAGGGCTTATGACAAACTCGATCGGCCTGAAAGAGCCATAGAGGCTTACAAACGAGCGGTTCAAATTAATCCGGATTATCCGGATGCCTGTTATCGGCTTGGAAGATCATACTTTAAACTCGGTCTCTGGGAAGAAGCCAGAACTATTCTAGAGCAGGCAACTGGGCTTAAGCCAGATGACCCTGATGCCCACTTCTTTCTTAGTATGGCGTATTACAAACTCGGTCGCAACCGGGAGGGAGAAGAAGCCTATAAGAAAGCGTTCAGCCTTACAACCGAGCTTTTGCCAACGGATTCTCCGGAATGGCTGAGTTGGGTTGCGGATAGGGTTACTGAGAAATTAAAAAGTGACGATTAGAAAAACTCTACGGCTTTTGGGAAGCTTAGGCAAAGAATCGGATATATGTAGCGGAGGGAATATACCGGTAGCGCCCTTTCAAACTTTGCTCCGCGGGAGAATCAAAAATGAACGAGGAGATGGCTAGGTTGGATACAAATTAGTCTGAGAGCCTGGCACTTTGAGTGTTGTTTCCATCGTTTAATAGAGTATTCTATAGGGAATAAAATCACCGTATTTGAAGCCGGAGCGCGGGGTGAGTATGGATCCTTAAGGGGTCTTGCCGCTTGATATGTGAAAGGGGTTACACTATAAGATCGATAAGATGATAATCTCTGAGGAGTTGGAGAAGACACTCAAGAGGGCATACCACGAGGCGAAAAGGAGAAAACACGGGTTTATCACACTAGAGCACATCCTTCTTGCTCTAACCGAGGACAGCGTTGCTATCAAAATCCTATCGGGATGCGGTGTGAATATAGAAGAGCTTAGAGATTCCTTAAACGAGTTTATGGATGAGAATATGCCCTCTATTGATTCGGAGTATCTCCCTGAGCCTCAATACTCTTTGGACAGTAAATTCGTTTTGCAGTATGCCGCTATGCATGTGGAATCCACCGGGAAAAAAGAGCTTACAAGCGGTAACGTCTTGGCGGCCATGTTTAGAGTACGGGAATCACACGCCGTGTATTTTCTGAATAAGCAGGGCCTTACCCGCTATGATGTTATCCGCTATATATCCCGCGGGACTTTCAAAGGCGATAGAGAGGAGAGGTTAGGGCTCGCCCCGGAGGGCACGGACAAAGAGACCCTTCAACGGCAAAAGAACCCGCTTTCACAGTTTTGTACAAACCTCGTACAGAAGGCAAGAGAGGGTAAGATCGATCCACTGATCGGGCGCGAAACCGAGATCGAGCGTACAATCTACATACTGGCCAGGAGACGGAAGAATAACCCCATATTCGTGGGAGAGGCGGGCGTAGGTAAGACGGCGATAGCCGAGGGGCTTGCACTAAGGATCGCTGAAAGGAGGGTTCCTCCCTCCCTAAAGAATCTAAACATCTATGCCCTGGACATGGGTGCTCTTACTGCTGGAACGCGTTATAGAGGGGATTTTGAGGAGAGGCTAAAGGCCATAATAGATTCGGTTAAAGGCGACCCCAATAGGGTTTTATTCATAGATGAGATCCATACAGTAATAGGAGCCGGTGCAGTTTCCGGTGGCACCTTGGATGCTTCCAGCATGCTAAAGCCGGCCCTTGCTAGTGGTGAGATACGCTGCATCGGAACTACGACGCTAAAGGAGTATAGAGGCGTTTTCGAAAAAGACCATGCCCTGGCAAGGCGCTTTCAGAGAATAGACGTTTATGAGCCGAGCCTTGAAGAGTCTTTTAAAATCCTCCTCGGTTTAAAAAGGTACTACGAGAACCATCATAGGGTTAAGTACTCGAAATCTGCTCTAAGGGCCGCTGTGGAGTTGTCTGCCAAGTATATAAGCGACAGGAGGTTGCCCGATAAGGCGATAGACATCATCGATGAGGCCGGTGCCGAGGTCAAGCTTAGGGGTCATAAATCGAGAATCAAGCGGGTCACAGTTAGAGACATCGAGGCACTCGTCTCAAGGATGGCAAAGGTTCCAACGAGGACGGTTAGGGTTAATGATCGCAAGAGGCTTATGACCCTCTCTTACGATTTAAAAAGGGTGATTTTTGGCCAGGATGAGGCGATTGATAGGGTGGTAACGGCGATTCAGATGTCTAGGGCAGGGCTTGCGGAACCGAATAAACCGGTTGGTTCTTTCATGTTTGCCGGTCCCACAGGGGTCGGAAAAACGGAACTCGCAAAACAGTTGGCGCTCTCTTTGGGTATAGGGTTTATACGGTTTGATATGAGCGAATACATGGAAAAACACACGGTTTCCCGCCTAATCGGTTCCCCTCCTGGTTATGTGGGATTCGATCAAGGGGGGCAGCTTACAGAGGCGGTTTACCAAAACCCCCATGTCGTTTTACTCTTGGATGAGATTGAAAAGGCCCACGAGGATATCTATAACATACTGCTCCAGGTGATGGACCATGCCACCCTGACCGATTCCAATGGCAGGAGGGTGGATTTTAGACAGGTAATACTTATTCTCACAACGAATACCGGCTCCAGGGAAAGTGGCGTAAGAACGCTCGGCTTTGGTAAAGGCGAATACGAGGACAGGAATGCGCAGGCCATAGAGCGGTACTTTAGCCCGGAATTCAGGAATCGTTTAAACGCGATCGTGCACTTTAACCCCTTAGACAGAAGGGTCGTGGAGATGATCGTGGATAAGATCATAGGGCAACTGGCCGAGAGGTTAAAGCCCAAAAGGGTTACGATTGAGCTAGACCCAAGGGCAAGGGCATACCTGGCAGAAAAGGGTTACGATCCCCAGATGGGTGCAAGGCCCATTCAAAGACTGATAGACCGTGAGATTACGGAAAGGCTATCTAAGGAGGTTTTGTTCGGGAAATTGGCCAGCGGGGGAAATGTTAAAATCATCTTAAAGGAAGACAAGCTGGATTTTGATTTTGAATCGCGAAATCATTAGGTCTTGGATGAATTCGTATAGGACTCAGTCTATCTTACCGGTTTAGCTGAACTCATTATATTTTTCCAAGAACCACAGGAGGTGTCGCATGGTATTTTTTAAGATGCTCAAACGGCTTTTTATTTTGACCTTTGTCCTAGGTTTTGCGGTCTCCGCATGTGAAAAGGTGGATAAAGCAAAAAGGACTGAAGAAACCGCTGATAAAAAGGAAGGGGTCGTAACGGAGGAACCCGTAAAGGGTCCGAATGTAGTGGGGGAGGAAGTTGAATATAGCTCAAACGGAACGACACTAAAGGGGTATCTCGTGTATGACAAGAACATGGAAGGCAAAAGGCCGGGAGTTTTGGTAGTGCACGAGTGGTGGGGGCTTAACGATTACGCCCGCAGACGGGCAAATATGCTTGCCGAATTGGGCTATACCGCTCTTGCTGTAGATATGTATGGTGAGGGGAAACACGCTACCAATCCAGATGAAGCGGGAAAGCTATCAACCATGGTCATGTCCAATATGGATGAAGCTCAGGCTAGGTTTGATGCGGCTTTAAACTTGCTTAAAAATCGAGAGACGGTAGATCCAGAACATATCGCTGCAATTGGTTATTGCTTCGGTGGAGGGATCGTATTAAACATGGCCCTTCGAGGAGTGGATTTAAAGGGTGTTGTGAGCTTTCATGGGGCTCTTCCTACAAGTGTCCCTGTCAACCCGGGAGGGGTTAAAGCCCGTGTTTTGGTTTTCCACGGCGGGGCGGACGAGTTCGTGAGTAAAGAGCAGGTAGAAAGGTTTAAAGAGACGATGAAAGAGGCCAATGCCGACTTCAAGGTTATAGTCTACCCGAATGCCAAGCACAGTTTTACGGTTCCCGAGGCAAATGATTATGCGAAGAGATTCGGCATTCCAATCGGATACGATGAGGGAGCCGATAGGGATTCATGGGAGAAGACGAATGGGTTCTTAAAAAGGATCTTCGGAGAAAAAGGCTGACCCGCATCTATAATTATAAGTCTCATCTCAAAAATGGTCTCTATCTTCTAGAGCGTAATGAGATTACGGGGTTTTTGGGATGAAAAAGATAAGACTAATCTAAAAAGGAGTCGTTTAACATGGAGTGGCTTATAGAACCTCAGACATGGATAGCTCTCTTTACACTCACCGTGCTGGAGATCGTTCTTGGCATAGACAACATAGTTTTCATCTCAATACTGGCTGGCAAGCTACCCAAGAACGAGCAGAAGAGGGCGCGAACCCTGGGGCTATCTCTGGCTATGCTGACACGCATAGTGCTTCTTCTGTCCCTTACCTGGATGATGCACTTAACCAAACCTCTCTTTTCGGTGTTTGGAAGCGAGATATCGGGTCGGGACATCATACTCATCCTGGGCGGCCTTTTTCTTTTGGGCAAGAGTACATACGAAATCCACGAGAGGCTTGAAGGAGAAGAAGGGAGTTCTTCTGCTCGTATAGCGCCCTCTTTTACCGGTGTAATCTTTCAAATACTCCTCCTTGACATAGTCTTCTCTCTCGACTCCGTCATAACCGCAATAGGGATGGCAAATAGGGTTTGGGTAATGATCTTGGCTATTATGATTGCGGTTGTATTCATGATGGTCTCTGCCGGTCCCATAAGCGACTTCGTTCACCGACATCCGACTGTTAAGATGCTTGCCTTGAGTTTTCTCCTTCTAATCGGTGTGGCTCTTATAGCGGAGGGACTCGATCAACACATCCCAAAGGGCTACATCTACTTTGCTATGGCGTTTTCCGTATTCGTGGAGATGCTCAACTTAAGGATGCGGCGGCGCGAGGTCATTCCCGTCAGGCTACGGGAACCCTATAGCGATGAGACGGGTAGAAGCTCCGTGGCCGGATCAGAGTGACTCAGCGTGTTCTTCTAGGAACCTCTCGGCATCCATTGCCGCCATGCATCCTGTTCCAGCGGCTGTTATAGCCTGACGGTACCTGTGGTCCTGAACATCCCCCGCTACAAACACTCCCGGTACACTGGTCTCGCTCGTGCGGTTTTTGGCTATGATATACCCCTTTTCATCCATCTCTATTTGGCCCTCAAAGAGCCTCGTGTTCGGCGTATGACCGATTGCGACAAAAACACCCCGGCATTCCTTTACGCTGATTTCTCCCGTCTTTAGGTTGCGGATTCTAACCCCAGTCACTCCGCTTTCCCTATCACCTAGTATCTCTTCCACTATGGAATCCCAGATAAAGGCGATCTTCTTGTTTTTAAAGGCCCTCTCTTGCATGATCTTTGAAGCCCTTAGCCTGTCCCTTCTGTGGATTATGGTCACCTTCGTTGCGAAC
>CAZWVA010000013.1:26234-50562 GCA_964636885.1 uncultured Spirochaetia bacterium | reverse complement strand
GTTATTCTCAAGCGGGTTTGATGGGGCCTTTGAAGATCTTCCCCTTTTAAAATCCTCATAAGGGACGGATTGAAGCCCCTCGAATCCCGTGTCGGCAAGGAAAACCGCCTGTGCTTCGTCATCGTAGCCCCACACCGAAACAACGTGACCCGGAAAGCTTGTGGAGGAGTTATAGTAGTCGAGGTAACGCACATCCGTCTGGACCAGTATCGGAATGTCCTTATCTATCCATTCCTTTACGATATCAAGTGCCCTTTCGTCATCCGTTTCATACTTCCATGAGGTGGGCTTGTCAATAAGACTGAAAAAGGTGGGCTCCATTTCGGGCCCCCGAACGAATATCATCCTCGTGGGGCTTATATCCTGGCTAACCGTATAGAAAAACCCCAGACCCCCTCCGATACCAAAACACATAGCCTCCGACAGGTTATATCCATGGTATGTCATCGTATCTCTTATCGCCACAGAGCCACAGTGGATACCGGGAATGTGAACCCAGTTCTCGATCACCTTCTTCATTGTGTTTTTATTTTACCATAATTTGCCCTGTTATTACCCCGAATGGCCTATGGCAAGGGACGGCCTATCCTGTCCAAAAACGAATCGCCTTTATGTATCGGTTTAAACGGTATGGTGGATGGGGAATCGAACTGGTATTATAGTCTCACTTGGATTTTTAGAAAGAAATGAGGAATTAATTAAATGAGATACGTAGCCCTATTTGTCCTGTCTTTTTTCGTTCTCCTTCAGCCCGCATGCAATGAGGACGATCTATTCCCCGCTTTTGGTAATGTGGATTCCAAGATTACGGAACAGGATGCCGACTCTCAGAATTACGATCTAAAAACACCCGGATACGAGATGCGGGTTGCAATTAGAGATGACGTCGACGGAGACCCTCAGAGTGTTCTTGATCTACTAGATGAGAGGGCCGCCGATTTTTTGGAATGCCAGTTCATGATGGGTCCTGAGATAGGCGCCGAACCCTTCCCGATTGAGGGTGGGGAAGTAGTTCCACCACTCTCGGAGCTAAGGGTCTTTGTGGTTCCCTTTAGTTTCGAGTGCGATGCGGTGGATAAGGACGTGTGTGCGGGTATCTTTTTCCCCAATTCCGATCTCATAGTCATTTCAATGGAGAGCCTTGGGAGATGCGGGGAGTTGCCCCTTTGGAAGCACGAACTCGGCCACAGGTATGGAATGGCTTTAGACCACAGCAACCAGAGCGAGTTCGAGCCCTGCATCGATCCACCCGATTGCGTGTCTAACGACCTTTTGGATGCGGGAATCGGAGGGTGACTTTTCTTAAATCGGATTATATCCTTAGCCTATCTAAGGTCTTATGATTACCCAATCTTGCTTACTCAAAAAGCCCTAAAACCTCCCCTGCAAGCCTCTCTGATTTTTCATCATCAGACATTACGGTATCAATAACCCTTGGCTTTATCCCGATCGAACTTATCGCATCCGCTTCTTGGGCGTCTCTTTCATCGATCACCATTTCATCCAGAAAGTCCATATAGAGCCTTGCTATTTGGGTCGACGAAACCTCAAGCCCAAGTCCTCTCATCAGTCTGTCCGCAGGACCCTTTAATGGCATTCCACCGACAAGCGGGCTTATCGCTATGACCTTCGCCATTGTCCTCTTTAGCGCTTCTCTAATTCCACTGACCCGGAGTATCGGTCCTATACTTATAATCGGGTTACTGGGGCAGATTATTATCCCTCTTGCCTCCTCTATCGCCTGAATGACCCCGGGAGCCGGCCTTGCCACTTCTATCCCTTTTATAAAAACCCCGGTTACCTTGGGTTTCATCTCCCTTTTAACCAGATACTCCTGAAAGTGCATCTCTCCCACGTCCGTGGCTATCCATGTTTCTACCTCCTCATCGGTCATTGGAAGGATTCTCGTATTAATTCCAAAGGACTTGGCTATCCTGGCTGTGATCTCAGAAGGAGTAAGGCCTTTTTCTCTTAGATAGGACCTGTATATATGGGTTGCTAGGTCGCGGTCTCCAAGCCTAAACCAGGTTTCAGCGCCTAGCCTTTCCAGTGCTTCTAGACAGTAAAACGTATCCCCTTGAATCCCCCATCCCCTTTCCCTGTCAACAAGACCCGAGAGCCAATAAACGATTATATCTATATCCGGGGAGATCCTAAGCCCCGAAATCCTTATATCGTCTCCCGTATTGACTACTATCGTAAGCGGTTCGTTTTTGATAACCCGATGAAGCCCCCTTAGAAACTTAGCAGCTCCAACCCCTCCGCCAAGGGCTGTAATCATGAAATCGACCCCTTTGTAATAAGACTGGATCTATCTTGGTTTCTTATCCACTGCCTCAGTCGAGTTTTAGGATATGCTCTACGTCAAGGGGTGTCAAGTTGAAGGGTTCTGGAGATACGCCCTTTCTTGAAACTTTCTGGTAAGTGATATAGATTTAAAAGGGTAGCTGAAGATATAAAGGACGGTTTTTCATATGAGTCTTGAAATGCTAAGGAAGAGTGAGAGCTGGTTTACTAGGGGGATTCTGATATTACTCGCAACTACCTTTGTCCTCGGATTCGGGTTTAGCATTAGTAAGTTCAGCGGCTTAGATGGGGGAAGAGGTGTTCCTCAAGGCGTTGCGGCAGAGGTAAATGGGGAAAAGATAGCTCTTCTGGATTTCTACAAGGCAAGGGACCGGATTTATAGACAGTACCGCGAGCAGGGAGAGATTCCAGAATGGGCTTTAAGCTTTATCGCCCGTGGGGCATTGGATCAATTGATCAACTTAAAACTCATGGCCCAGAAGGCCAGAGAGCTCGGATTCAGAGTAACGGATGAGGAACTGAGCGAGGCCATAAGATCCAATCCCGCCTTTCAGGTGGATGGACGGTTTATAGGTGTGGAGGCCTATAGGAGTTACGTAGAACGCGCCTTAAATGAGAGTGTGGGTGAGTTTGAGAGTGGGTATAGAGAGGAGCTACTCGCTCAAAAGTTGTTGAATTTCATAGATGAAACGGCAAAGATCACAGACGAAGAGCTCTTTAACCTTTATAGGACACAAAACGAGAGGGCAAACCTGTATTTTATCGTTTTTTCTTCTGAGGATTTTATGGATTCCTTTTCACCATCCGAAGAGGAAATAAAAGGGTACTATGAGGAACATAGAGGCGAGTTTAAGACCCCAGAACTCAGGAGTATCCGTTACGTTGCCCTGAACCCCGAGGATTTAAAGAGAAGGGTGAGTGTATCCGAGGAGGAGGTCAGGGCCTACTACGATACATATCCAAACGAATTCAGATCGTCTGATGGAGAGGGTATCCGTCCGTTTTCTGACGTGAAGGATGAGATTAGAGAGAAGATGCAAAAGCGAAAGGAGGATGCGATAAGAGGAGAGTTGCTTAAGAGCCTGGGAGGCCTGATTAAGAAGGAACCACTTGACGTGATAGCGAGGGAGAACGGGGTAGAGAATGTAAGAGAAGGCGGACCGTTCTCCGCCGATGAGAAGTTAAACGATATCCCTTC
This sequence comes from uncultured Spirochaetia bacterium, assembly GCA_964636885.1. Lineage (GTDB taxonomy): Bacteria > Desulfobacterota_D > UBA1144 > Nemesobacterales > CSP1-2 > CAZWVA01. The sequence continues at coordinate 47,057 of CAZWVA010000013.1, read as the reverse complement.
CCAGATCGTAGGAAGGGCTTTTTCCATTGGCAAAGGGGAGAAGACCTTTTCTCAGGTTGGAGACACCGTATGGATCTTTGAGGTTACAAATGTGATTCCTCCGCATGAGGAGGATTTCAAGGAGGCTAGGGAAGAGGTGATTAAGCGCATTAAGTCTATAAAGGCGAGGGAGAGTGCCCGGGTAAAGGCGGAGGAGGTTCTTAACAGGGCAAGGACAAGCGGCGAGGAATTAGGCGAGGTGGCAAGATCTCTTGGCCTTAAGCTCGAAGAGACGGGCTATTTTTCACGCCTCGAAGGCGTTCCCAAGATCGATTCAGACGATTTAAGGATAGACGCCTTCCTGCTCGACAAGGAGGACCCTCTGGCTTCTAAGATCTATAGCGCCAATGATAGGTTCTATGTCGTATCCCTTAAGGATAAGCAGGGGGTGGATCTTAAGGGTTTTGAAGAAAAAAAGGCTGAGCTAAAGGAGAAGGAGCTCTCCAGGCTGAGAAGGGAATTCTATACCGATTGGATTCAAAAGCTAAGACGGGAGTCAAAAATCGTTGTTAATGAAAGCCTTTTTTCTCCTAAGGGATAGTTCACAGGGAGAAAAGCCTAGTCGGGATGAGGACACTTATAGTTGGTTCGAATAGAGATTACTGTTATGCACTCAAGGAGTTTCTAGAATCGAGGGGTCTTATAACAAATGTGGTTCTGGACTATAAAGAGGGAATTGACAGGCTCTTCTATGAAAAACCCGATCTTACTGTACTCGAAGTCACCCTTCACGAACTAAGCCCAGTCCTTATAAACAAGATAAATAGCTCTAGGTACCTTAAGGTGGTTGACCTTAAAAGAGTTACAACGATCAAAGAGGGAATGAAGCCGGTATTTATACTCGAAGAGGGCGATCAGATGGATACCCTGTTTGATTTTTTGGGGTCGTATTTAACAGGGTCTACGGAGAACGGATCCATTGACGAGGAAGAGGGAAGCCTCGAATCGCTTCCCTACCCAGCCCTTTTGGCTAATCTCTATAGGAATAGGCGAACCGGGGTTTTAAAAATAAGCTCGGGAATCGAGCTTAAGATCTACATGTTAAATGGGACCCCTGTTTTTGCTGAGGGAGGAAGTGTCCAGACGGCCTTTGGAAGGATGCTCATCCTAAGCGGAAGGATCACAGAGGCGGATTACGAAAAGGCGATAGAAATAGCGACCGAAAAGAAACAGAGGCTTGGGGAGGTTCTAATCAGAATGGGGTTGATTTCCCCTCACGAACTGAACAGCTTTTTGGAGCTTCAGGTGAAGGAAAAGATCATATCTGGTCTCAACTGTACGCAGGGTACCTATAGTTTTAAACCCGGAGACGATTTCACCGATAGTATCGTCGCCTATCAGATCAACCTGCCTCATCTTTTATACGAGGGTATAAAGAGGTATATGGATGCGGCACGTATCGAGGAGATCTTCTTTCAGAAGGAAGAGAACCCCACTGTTGAATTGATATCGGATCTAAAGGGGGAGATAAACAGCATCGGTTTTGGTCCTAGAGAGCTAAGGTTTATTCAGCTTCTTAAGGATAAAGAGGGCGTAGGCGATATAGTAAGGGGAAGCAGGCTCCCAAGGGAGGAAACGCTTAAGCTCCTTTATCTGCTTTATCTACTCGGTCTTTTGAAGCTATCCGGTTTGCCATTCCCGGAGGCTAAGGGTCTAGCCTCTTGGAAAACGCCAAGGAAAAAGGAGACCTTGGTGGAAGAGAGGGATATTAAAGCTGCTCCTCAGAATATAATCGTACTCGAAGAGGAGATCGCCGAGACGGAAAAGCCCGGGGAGTGTGGTGACAGGCAAGCGGGAATAGAACTCGAAACCGTTCGGGAAAAGACAACGAGAGAAGACGAGAGAGAGAAGATCGAACTGGGGGCAGAAGAGGAAAAAAGGAGGAAGAAGGAGGCCCTTATTCATGAGATCCTCGATCTCTATTCCAGCTTGGAGGGGAAAGACCACTACGAGATCCTTGGGGTTAAAAGGGGGGCGAGTAAAGAGGAGATAAAGACCTCTTATTTCGGCCTCGTAAAGAAATTCCATCCCGATGTGAATCCCGATTTTAGCAAGGATATAAGGGAAAAGGCCGAAGAGATATTTACGAGGATCACCGAGGCGTATGAAACCCTCTCTGACGATAAAAGGCGCAGGGAATACGATTCCAGAGACGAGGTGGAAAAGGTCAAATCGAGGGTTAAGCTCCTATACGACGCGGAGCTTGCCTACAAGGAGGGAGAGGCCCTTCTCAAGCAGAAGAGATACCAGGAGGCGGAGCGGAAATTTAAAGAGGCCGTTAACCTAAATCCGGAGGAGGCCACCTATGTTGGAGCCCTCGCCTGGGCCGTTTTTTTAGGGGAGGCCTATAAGGATAGGGTCTTGGGTGAGGTAAAGGGAGAGATTGAGAAGGCAATCGGTATGAATCCAAGGATCGCCGAGAACTATTATTATCTGGGGTGTATTTATAAACACATCGACGATATGGGTAAGGCCGAGGCGAACTTCCTAAAGGCCGTGGAGTGTAAGCCAGAATTCATAGAGGCCAAAAGGGAACTCAGGCTCATTCAGCAACGTAAATCCGAGGTCAGTATTAAGGATAAGAAGAGGGAGAAGAGGTTCTGGTCGAGTTTATTTAAAAAGTGAAGCCACTATACCTGGTGTTTCTCTCTTCGGTATGACACATCCAGTTGTATTGATTCTTTACAGTTTATTTTAGTTATGATAACCTTCGCCCGTTATAGAGATGAGAATTAAGTCCATAGAACTCGTTGGTTTTAAGTCCTTCTATGAGAAAACCTCTATCCATTTCCACAGTGAAATGAACGCCATAGTGGGTCCAAACGGATGCGGGAAATCCAACATACTGGACGCGATCCGCTGGGTTTTAGGAGAACAGAATCCCAGACGGCTGAGGGCCGAGGGGATGGAGGAGGTTATAGCCAATGGCGGTGAATCACTAAAGCCGCTTGGGATGGCTGAGGTTTCTCTAACACTTACAGGGGCTCCAAGGGACGGTTTCGATGAGGTTATAATCAAACGCAGGCTGTTTCGCTCTGGAGAAAGCGAGTACTACATAAACGGCACTCCCTGCAGGCTAAAGGATATAGCCGAGATGTTTATGGATACAGGGGTAGGAGCCAGGGCCTATTCCACCATTCCCCAGGGGAAGGTGGAGTCTCTAATTACCACAAGACCAGAGGAAAGAAGAGGGATCATAGAAGAGGTTGCTGGCCTTGTAAAATACAAGTCCAGGCGCCGCGAAACGGAGAGCAGGATTGAGTCCACAAAGGAAAACCTAAGGCGCATAAGGGACGTAATAGGGGAAGTGAACCGCCAGATGCAAGCCCTAAACCGCCAGGCTAAGGATGCCGAGGAGTTTAAGCGCCTTTCAGAGGAAATGAAGCGCCTTGAATTAAAGGTGCTTAAATCAAAGCTCCGCAGGTTGGAGAGGGAAAGAGATGGGCTTTCGGATGAGAGATCTGAAATAGAGAACAGCATCCTTCAACTGAGGAAAAGGATCGAAGAAAGGGAGAGCGTCCTTAAGGACATACAGTCTGAGGTAGCCCTGATTGAACGGCATCTCGAGGATGCCGAGAAAGAGACCTACGGAATTAAGTCGGATCTGCAGGCAAAGGAATCCCTTCTGGAGCTCGTAAGAAACGAGGCCTCTAGCATCAATGAATTTATAGATAGATTAGAGAAGGATATAGAGCTACTAAAGGGGGAGGAAGAGATAATAAGGGTTCAGATTGGTAACAAGAGGAGGAGTCTGGAGGAGATTACGGTTGAACTATCCTCCAATAAAACCCGGCTTAGGGAAACGGAGAATCTCCTTTCTAGCATCAAGGCTGAATTGACAAAAAGCCGGGCAGAACTCGATGCCATAAGGACAACGCTTTTTAAAGTCCTCGACAGGTACAGTTCCCTAAAGGGTATGGCTTTTGGATACGAAAAGGAACTCGCCGAGCTCAGATCGAGAAGAGAAAGAATAGAAAAGGAGATCCTAGAGGTAGGGAATGAAAGGGAAAAAACCTCATCGCGTATCTCCGAACTAGAGGTTATAATGGAGGGCATTAGGGAGAGGAGGAGTCAGATAGAGGAAAAGAAGGCTGATATCGCGGCATCCCTCTTTAGTCTTAATTCGAGTCAAGAATCCAGAAGAGAGGAGAGTAAAACCCTTGGCGAACGTCTTAAAGAGGCCTATTCGAGGCTGAACGTCCTTAAACAGATCCAGTCGAACTACGAGTGGTTGCCTGAGGAGATAAGGAGGTTCCTTCTCGAGAGGAGGGGAAACGGGATCCTGGGGGTAATTGCGGATTTTATCTCTGTTCCAAAGGGATACGAACAGGCGATAGAGGCGGCCTTTGGAGATAAACTAAAATGGGTCCTCGTTAAAGAGAGCGAGGAGGCTCTAAGGGCTATAGAGTCCCTAAGGGAGTTATCCATTGGAAGAGGTACGTTTATTCCTATAAACGGGACAAAAAGGAACGGGGATTTTAAGAAAAACGTTAAGGGCATCCTACCACTCTCTCAGATAATCAGGATCGAGGGAATAGATAGAGACGTTATCGAGAATATGATAAAAGGGGTATTCGTTGTCTCCTCCCTTAGGGAGGCCCTTAGCCTTCGGGATGAGATGGAAGAGGGAACCTCATTCGTCACCCTGAATGGAGACCTGCTTCATTCCACGGGGGCGATCTCCGGCGGATTCGATAGGGAAGGGGTGTTTGAAAGAAAAAGGGAAATTGAAGATCTATCTATCGAGGTCTCGGGACTTGAGGAGACGCTATCTATAATCTCAAGGGAGATAGAATCGAATCAGGCCGAGATTGAAAGGCTAGAGAACGCTCTTCAGAGCCTCGAAAAGGAGCTCGTCGAGATCGGGATAAGAGAGGCCGAGGTTAGGAAAGACATATCTAATCTGAGAGACAATCTTCTAAGAGCCGAGAGGAGATACGAGATAATAGATTTCGATCTAAGGGAAGTGGGTTCAGAGATCGAGGAGAAGGAGGCCAAGCTCCTAGAGGTTCGGGCTACGATAAGGCGTCTTGAGGATGAGAAAACGGTTCTCGAGGAGAAGTTCAGGGAGATAGAGGAAAGGGTCCAGAAATCGGAGGCCGAAGAGGGCAGGCTTGAGGCGGGGATCACGGGTCTTAGGATTCAGAACGCCGCTCTTATAGAGAAAGAGAAGGGTATTAAAGAGGACCTTGAAGAACTCAGGAACAGGCAAAAGGGGATAAGAGAGAGAATCGAGCTTGAAACCAAGGAGATCGAGAGTAAGAAGGAGGAGAAGCTCAATCTTATAAGAACCGATGAGACCACAATAGACGAGGTTAGAACCCTTCTAGATGCGCTTAGGAAAAAGGAGGAGGAGGTCTCTGCGATTAGAAATCGGAGAAACGAGAGCCTCTTCCGGATTAAAGCCTTTCAGGACGAGTTGGAAGGGCTGAGACGGGATCTGGGTTCCTTTGAGGAGAGATCGAACGCCTTGGGGTTTCGGCTAAACGGTCTTAAGATCGAGATCGAACACACCGAAGACGCCATTAAGAGAAGCGGCTTGGATATAGAAAGGATTTTCCCCGAATCCCCTGAGAGCACTGACGGAGAAGAGGATGAGGAGGGCAGGCTTCGAGAGCTAAGGGAAAGGATAGAGAAATTCGGTCCCGTGAACCTCCTTGCCCCGGAGGAATATAGAAACCTGGAGGAGAGACACAGGTTTCTTACGGAGCAGATGGAGGATTTGGTAAACGCCCTTTCCTCCCTTAGAAAGGCCATTAACAGGATCGACAGAGAGTACGAGAAGAGGTTTAAGGAGTCTTTTGATGTCGTAAACGGGAAGTTTCAAGAGGTCTTTGGTAGGCTCTTTAAGGGTGGTGAGGCGAAGCTCGTCCTTACAAATCCGGACGATATCCTTCAGACCGGGGTCGAAATAATGGCAAGGCCGAGAGGAAAGAGGTTCCAATCCGTAAATCTTCTTTCAGGCGGCGAAAAAGCACTATCCGCTATTGCCCTTGTCATCTCGGCTTGTTTCGTAAAGCCAGTTCCCTTCCTGCTCCTCGATGAGATAGACGCCCCGCTGGATGATGCGAGTACCTCTCAGTTGGTAGAACTCCTTAAAGACATAGCCAGGAACTCCCAGATCATAATCATGACACATAATAAAAAGACCATGCAGGCCGTAAACGCCCTAATCGGCATAACCTCAGATAAGCCCGGCGTCTCCAAGGTGGTCTCGGTGGAACTGAGAGGGAATTAGATTCTAGCGTTGTCTCTTTCAATTAGTAGGAACCTTAGCTCCGTGAGAAATTGTGTTGTTTTCCATTCATCGGATTTGTTATAATAAAAAGAGGGGCAGTCGAATACGAATTAAGGAGGGGAAAGCGGATGGGAAAATCGGCTTTAGGCTTGGCGGTTTCTCTTTTAATGGTTTTCTTGCCGTCCCTGGTTCAGGCCCAGGCCTTTAGGGCGGGTGGATTCAATGGGTTAAGAGGCGGATTTAAGAGCGGAGTGTCTGGTTTTAGGAATGGTGACTTTAGCAGGGGAAGCGCGTTTCCCGGATCTAAAAGGGGTTTTGTTAGAGGGGGTGTAGATTCAGCCCCAATGGGTATGGGATTAGGAAGCGGTAGTAAGGATGCTCGGTTCACTAACGAGTCGGGGTTTGTTAAGAGAGGCTTTAGCCATGGCTTTTCTAGTACGAGTAGGGCCTCGTTTGGCGGGATCTCGAACCTGAGTCCATCCACTTTAAATACCCCAACCAATACCGCTTTCTCCTCTCAATCGCAGGACCCTATTTATCCTAGAGGAGGTTTATCTAAATCGACCAGAAGTGGGTTTAGGGGTTTTAGTTCCGGTTCGTTTAATACAACCGGCTTCGATTCCAGCACATTAGAGGACCGGATTGGTGTGAGAGAGAAAAGGAACACGACCCTTATAGGTAGCACCGGTTCGACTTCCATAGGAAAAAGAACCGGCTCCTTTGCTATAAGTAACAAAACGGTTTTTAGATCGGGTGTAGTTCTAGGCGGTGCTTCCACGGTTACCGGGGTTAATAGAGGTTGGGGTATTGAAGAAAGGGAATCGGATACGGCTCAGACCGGCTTTTCTACCCCTCCTGATACTAGAGGGGAGATAGTCCATTGGATTGATAAAAAAAGCGGCGTCCTCCATTTTTCAAATAACCTTACCTCATTCCGTAAGGGCAGGGAGACGATCACGTTTGTTAACGGTAAAAGGGTAGATTCAAAGAGGGGAGAGTTAAATTCAAACAAGATCCTTACAACTACTTCTCGGAGCTTGAAGAGCCCTTTTTCGGCTTCGGATCCCATAAGACCTAAGACAAAACGAATCGGCGGCTCCTCGGACATCGATAGTGGATTGGTAGCGAGTGGCGGTTTGGGGGCTGATACGACTCTTCGTCATAGGGTATTTCATCATTCAGGCGATCTTAAAGTGGTTGATCATCCTCATTTCCACCATCACCATCCGGTTGGCCTTTTCTTCTTTATCAATCCGTTCTTCTCCTTCCCGTCCTCTACCTTCTTCTTCGGATTTAATCCATTTGTGTTTAAGTCCCTGGTTCTTTCGCCCTTCGTTTTTCGCCCTTTGGTCCCCTCTCCATTCTTTCCTTTTAACCCCTTGATCCCACCGCCCGTGTTGTTTAACGACTTGGTATTCCAACCCCTGTTCTTCCCACCTTTCTTCAGCCCCTTCTTTTGTTCGTTTCCCTTTGGATTCGGGTCTTCGTTTTTCTTTAACGGTTTTGTATTTGCCTTTAATGATCCAATAATCGACTAGGATCTATGGGCCTAGATCCTTGACAATCAAAGGGGATTTGGTAAATTGTTCTTTCAACCCAAAATCCGTGGACGGTAAAATGAAGACATATATGGCAAGAAGCGAGGATATAGAGAAGAAGTGGTATCTCATCGATGCAAACGGAAAAACCGTTGGGAGGGTTGCAACGAGGATAGCCAGGATCCTCAGGGGTAAGGATAAACCTGAATTTACGCCTCATGCGGATATAGGGGATTTTGTCGTTGTGATTAATGCCGACAAGGTCAATTTCACCGGAAAGAAATGGACTCAAAAAACCTATTATTGGCACACGCCTTATCCGGGCGGGCTTAAATCGATTACGGCTGAAAAGCTCTTTAAAGAAAACCCGGAGGAGATATTGAGGAAGGCCGTGTGGGGAATGCTTCCTAAAAACAGGTGGCAGAAAAGGTTGATAAACAGGGTAAAGATATATTCGGGTGCCGAGCATCCCCACGAGTCTCAAAGGCCCGAAGCGTTGGAGGTATAAATGGCCGAGGTTGTGTACTACGGAACAGGGAGAAGAAAGACGTCTGTGGCCAAGGTGTGGCTACGAGGGGGTGATGGCAAGATATCGATAAACGATAGACCCGTAGAATCCTATTTCCCACGAGAGGCCTGGAGAATACACGCCCTTGAGCCGCTTAGGTTGACTCAAACGATGGAGAAATTCGACGTCTTTATAGACGTAAGCGGAGGCGGTCTTACAGGGCAGGCGGGTGCCGTGAGGCACGGGCTTGCGAGGGCGCTTCTCCGTGTAAGCGATTCTTTTAAAAAGACCCTAAAGGGCGCTGGTCTCCTTACCAGAGACCCCAGGATGGTCGAAAGTAAGAAATACGGAAGGAGAAAGGCAAGAAGAGGGCAGCAGTTCTCAAAGAGGTAACATCCCATTTGCCTACCAAAAACAGGAAGTCGATTAAAGGAAAGATAAGGATTAATCCACCTAAAGGCCGGCTTGGGGTCCTTTTACCAGGGATAGGTGGGGCCGTAAGCACGACCTTTATCGCTGGTGTTGAAGCCATAAAAAGGGGGCTGGGAAGGCCTATCGGCTCCCTTACACAGATGGGGACAATCAGGCTTGGTAAAAGAACCGAGAGGAGGTTTCCACTTATAAAGGATTTCGTTCCGCTTGCAGACCTTGAGGACCTGACGTTTGCCGGTTGGGATATATTCCCTGAAAACTGCTACGAAGCGGCCATAAAGGCTGGAGTGCTTGAGAAGAGCCTCCTAGACGAGTTAAAGGACGTACTTCAGGAAACAAAACCGATGCCCGCTGTTTTCGACAGGAGATACGTAAGAAACCTAAACGGTAAGCACCTCAAGTCTGGAAAGACGAAGATGGATCTTGCGGAGAGGCTAATCGATGATATAGAGGGCTTCAAGAGAGAAAACCGACTGGACCGCCTCGTCATGGTCTGGTGTGGGAGTACTGAGGTCTACATAAAGCCCTCGGAGGTTCATAGTTCTATAAAGGACTTTGAGGCGGGTTTAAAGGACAATCATCCCGACATCGCACCGAGTATGGTTTACGCCTATGCAGCGATTCAGTCGGGCGTACCCTATGCAAACGGAGCGCCAAACCTCTCGGTCGATATCCCAGCGCTCATCGACCTTGCAACAGAGAAAAGGGTTCCTATTGCAGGAAAGGATTTTAAGACCGGCCAGACGCTCATGAAAACGATAATCGCTCCCGGTCTCAAGGCCAGGATGATAGGGCTTAAGGGATGGTTTTCCACGAACATACTCGGAAACAGAGACGGCGAGGTCTTAGACGACCCCTATTCCTTTAAAACAAAAGAGGAGAGTAAACTGAGCGTCCTTGAATACATACTCCAGCCTGAACTCTACCCCGAGCTCTATTCGGATTACTATCATAAGGTTAGAATTAACTACTACCCACCAAGGGGAGATGCAAAGGAGGCGTGGGACAACATAGATATATTCGGATGGCTCGGTTATCCTATGCAGATTAAGGTCAATTTTCTCTGTCGTGATAGTATACTCGCCGCACCGATTGTGCTTGACCTGGTGTTATTCCTCGACCTCGCTTGGAGAGCGGGTCTCTATGGGATACAGGAGTGGCTTTCCTTTTACTTTAAAAGCCCCATGCACGGGGAGGGTCTCTATCCCGAGCACGACCTTTTCATTCAGCTTATGAAGCTGAAAAACACGCTCCGTTATCTAAAGGGCGAGGAGCTAATAACCCACCTCGGGCTTGATTATTACGACTATTACAGTTCCTAGGGATTTAAGCCGGATTCGGATAGCCGTATAACCGATTCCCTATTTGAGGAAGCTCTTAAGGATCTCCTCCATATCCGAACTTGCGAGTTTCTTGAGCGCCCCCTTTTCGATCTGCCTTATACGTTCCCGGGTAAGATCAAACCTCTTTCCAATCTCATCTAGGGTTTTTGTACTCTCCATATCTATACCGAACCTCATCCTGATTATCTCCTGCTCCCTGGGGGTGAGACGAGAGATGGCCTCTCTTATCCTTTCGGCCAGTGCGGCCTTTGCCATTACAGAGTCCGGTGCTGGGGAGTCCTCATCGGCTATGAAGTCTAAAAGAGTCGTTTTCTCACCGTCTACTATGGGTGAATCGAGGCTTGTGGCATCGTTGGTCACCTTTAAAATCCTATCCACTACCTCAGGAGAGATTTTCGCTTTCTTTGCTATTTCTTCCGCCGTTGGTTTTCTTCCCATCTTCTTACTGAGCATGGAGCTTATCCTGTATACCTTGTTTGATTGCTCAAGCAGGTATACCGGGACCTTGATGGTTCTCGTCTGTTCCTGTAATGCCCTGAGTACAGCCTGGTGTATCCACCATGATGCATATGTTGAAAACTTATATCCCTTCGTATGATCAAACCGGTCTACGGCTTTCATCAATCCCGAATTCCCCTCCTGAATAAGGTCGGAAAGGGGGAGTTCCCTTCCTCTGTATCTATTCGCTATGCTTACAACGAGTCTCAGGTTGGCCTTTACGAACCTCTCTTTTAGTTCCCTTGCCCTCTCGGAGTAGGCTTTCATTAGGGCACTTAGCATTTCCACACGCCTTGAGATGATCTTTTCCCTACCGTTTTGATGAGCTCTTCTCTTTTGTCTGTTTTCCAGGGTCTTATCAAGAAGGGTTCTTAGTTCCCTTGCCCTGGCTTCGCATTTCTTTATCTTTGCAGAGATCTCTATCTCCTTCTTTGAGGTAAGAAGGGGCTCAACCGCCATATCCTTAAAGTAGGCGTTTAGAAGCCTTAGGCTCTCGTCGGGGATTTCCTCATCCTCGCCCTGAACGTCCTCCTCGGGCAAGGGCTCCTCAATCTCGGAAATCTCGGACTCCTCCTTATCGACCATGAGGTCTTCTTCTACGTCAGGAGGTAAGAAACCCTCTTCGTTTTCCTCTACGAGTTCATCATCGAATTCCGTGTATTTTATCTCCATACATCTCCCTTCATTCTTTGATGTGAAAATAAAGTCCTACTATAAGAATGCTCTATTATGGTAGGAAAAACACCTCTTTTTCTCTCAATCCACTCGTCAAATTAAAATAATCACTCAAATACCGGTTTCAAGACAACGGCTTACGTACTGAGGAGACTAGATTGACCACCCTTAGATATAAGGGGTTCATCGTAATAGGACAATGAGACAAAAGCCGAATCTGGCTTGAGGGGGTGTAAATCCCTTCGGTTTTAATCCATGTAGTACCGGTTTCCTTTTTGTTCCACCACCATAATTTACGAGTAGATAAAGGCATAAAGCCTACCTTCCGGTTGCCGCAAGCGCCGAGTATGAGCGAGAAACCCTATTTGGCCGCTGCATAGTTTTTGGCTATCTGTTCCCAGTTGACGACGTTCCACCATGCGGCTATATAGTCGGCCCGACGGTTCTGATATTTGAGATAGTAGGCGTGTTCCCAAACATCAAGGCCGAGTATGGGTTTTAATCCATCGGAGATCGGATTATCCTGGTTCGGCGTGGAGTTTACAATCAGTTTGCCGCTTTTATCGACGCAGAGCCAGGCCCATCCACTTCCGAAGTGCCCTAGTGCGGTCTTGGAGAATCGATCCTTAAACTCCGTAAAGCTCCCAAAGGTTGAGTTTATTACACTGGCCAGCTCCCCTGTAGGTTCTCCTCCCCCCTTGGGACTCATCATTGGCCAAAACATGCTGTGATTAAGGTGACCCCCACCGTTATTGCGTACCGCGGTGCGAATGTCCTCAGGGATCGCATTTAGGTCTTTTAGCAGGTCCTCGATGTTTTTCTCTTGCAGATGGGGGTACTTTTCTAGGGCCGCATTCAGGTTGTTTACATAGGTTTGATGGTGTTTTGTGTAATGGATCTCCATTGTAAGGGCATCTATATACGGTTCTAGTGCATCATAACTGTAAGGCAGTTTGGGTAACTCGTGTGGCATCTTGGCACCTCCCTTTTAGGTTTTCATTCTTTAAAGAACGAGCCGAGCGTGAATCGAATCCGTAAGCCAAAATGGTTTATGTTTCTAGTCCTAAGGCCTCCTCGTTATCGGTTTTTAAAAAAACCTGGGTTCTTTCATGGCCGCAGAATCAGAGGACCTCGAGATTATATGTCTATATAGTGAACAGATATAAGAGACTAAAATATTATAGCTTTCTTAGTTCCGATTGTCAAAAGTGATAGGTGCGAAAGGGATGAAATTTTATTTTCTTAATTCTTGATCTTTCTTGCAAAATTGTAATACTTAAATGTAATACTTATTTTGTATTACTAACAGGGGAATAAACCATGCCTAGGGTTACACAAAAAGGACAGGTGACCATACCAAAGGATGTAAGAGAGGAACTCGGAATAAAGCCCGGAAGTTCTGTGAGGTTCAGGGTCGTAGAAGGCAAGTGTTTAATGGAGAAGGAGGTAAAAGAAAGCAAAATAGATAAGTGGGTAGGTTATCTGAAGGGTACAAAAAGGACAGATGAACTTATAGAAGAGCTTCGCGGAGAGGTCGAAAATAAAAAGTGATAACGGCGGTGGATACGAGTATAATCTTAGACATCCTGCTTCCCGACCCTGAATATAAAGATGAATCGCGCTCTTATGTAGAGAGGGGAATGAAAGAGGGAGCACTTATAATATGTGAGGTCGTGTACTCAGAACTCAGCTCTTTCTTTCCCAGAAAAAAAGAACTCGACGGGTTTCTTGAAGACATAAACGCATCCCTTAAACCATCCACCCAGGATTCCCTTTACAAAGCAGGCGAGGCTTGGAAGGGATATCTAAAGGGAAGAAGCCATGGAATTCAATGCCCTGCCTGCGGAAACGATATGATTATAAACTGCACTGAATGTGGCAAGCCGCTTAGGAGAAGGCACATTATAAGCGATTTTATTATAGGAGCTCATGCCAGGGTCCTAGCCGATAATCTAATCACACGGGACAGAGGGATTTATAAGACCTATTTTAAGGATTTGAAGCTGAATTTTGGGGATTGATTCTTAGATGAAAGAAGACCTCATAATAGAGCTAAAAGACGTCCATAAGTCCTTTGATTCAAAGGTGGTCCATAGCGGCGTTACGCTTTTCATAAAAAGGGACGAAAATATAACCATACTGGGCGGCAGTGGCTCAGGGAAAAGCGTCCTCCTTAAAGAGATCACGGGTCTTATAAAGCCGGATAGGGGTCAGGTTATTATTGAGGGTGAGGACATAGTGCCTATGAGCGAGGAAGAACTCATACACGTCAGGAAGAAGATAGGCATGCTCTTTCAGGGGGCGGCCCTTTTTGATTCACTAACGGTGGCAGAGAACATAGCCTATCCGATTAGGGAACACTTTAAGCACACGGAGGAGGAGATAAGGGAGATAGTAGCAAAGAAACTCGAACTGGTCGGCCTTCCGGGAATAGAGGACAAATACCCCTCGGACCTTAGCGGTGGCATGAAGAAAAGGGTAGGGCTCGCAAGGGCGATGGCCATGGAGCCCAAGATCCTTCTCTATGATGAGCCGACAACAGGGTTGGACCCTCCGAATATAAGGAGGATAAACAATCTGATAAGGAACATGCAGCAGAGGTTCGGTGTTACAGGGGTCGTTATCACGCATGACGTGGCAAGCGCATTTGAGGTTTCGGATAGAATAGCCTTCCTTTATAAGGGAAAGATAATATTCGTCGGCACGGTAGAGGAGGCTAGAAATACGGATATAGAGGTCTTAAGCGATTTTATCAATGGTAGGCTTGAGGACGATTAGAACTGGCCTCTAAGGTTCTTCTTCAACCACTTCTAATCCCTCGACCTTTATGATCTTCCATCCGCCTAGGCCCCATCTCTCCAGTGTGACCGTGATATCTTGAGGGGAGTCTTCAATCCCAAGTATGGGAGACGGAATTCCCGACTTTATACCTGAGATAAATACGTCCAGGTTCGCCACCGCCTGCTTTTCACTCTCTTCGGTTTCCCTAATTGACACCTTAAAGGCCGGAGTATCCGCCGTCAAAACCATCAAACCTATCGAAGAAGCCCTTTATTGCAGAAACCCATATTTTTCACCTACAAAGGTCTTGACCCTAACCTGATTTCCGTCCGTAAGAAAGGTAACCGTGCCCTGCGTATCGGTTTGAAAAACACCCAGGCTTTTGTATTCATATGCGCTCATAATGGTCTGTGAGGCGGAATTTGTCACAACCGATTTTGGTGAAACGGTATGGATAAAAGAGACGATTCCAACCTCAGAGATCCTTGGGATATAAAGCACACCTCCTTTAATCCTATCCCTAAATACATCTACCAGCTCTCTTTGGACATCCTTCTCCATCATACCCTCTCCAAAGATAAAGCTTATCTTTCCGAGGGTAAGCTTTACTATAAGAGGGTAGGGTCTAGATGAGTCCTTAACCCTAAACCCTCCCCTCGGCTGGAGAAACCCTACACGGACCCCATCTATCTCAAAGCCCTCAACATCATCCAGGATGTCTTTCCACAAGATGTTTTTATCCTTTATCTCTTCCCAGAGTTCGCCGTCCAGCCTTGACCCGTTTGTCCAGAGCCTCTCTACACGGAACCTTTGGAGCAGGTTCTTTATGCCCTCCAGGTGGTCCCTATCGAGTGAGGTTAAGACGAGGTAGTCGATTCCTGCTGCACCCGATTCGAGGAGGAAGGGAGTGGCAACCGCCCTCTCTATAAACCCCCCTTGGTCATAGTATGAAAAACCCCCGTCGAAAAGGAGCCTTTTTCCCTTGGGAAATTGCACAAATACTATGTTTCTAATCCCTGCGTCTAGAAAGCTCACCTCAAGAAGCCCTTTATTCGGTTTACTCAGGGTGCTGTATGCCGAGGCTATGAAAAACCCAATCATGAGGACCGGAAGGATGATTCTTAGTTTTGGATGTGTTCTCCAGAGAAGAATCGGTACCGAAGCAAGCCAGTAGAGTATCCAGCTTATAGTACCGATATTAGGAACGGTCAGATGGGAAAAGGGGATTTTTAAAAGCCCCTCCACTCCCAGGAGAAGCGATCCGGAGATAAAGGCATCCAGATAAAGGAAAGGGGCCGTGATGGCTTTAGATATAAGAAACATCAAAAAGGAAAAGAGCCCAAGCGGAACCATTAAGAACTCGACTAGAGGCACGAAGAGGAGGTTCGCTGGCACGGCTGCTGTGGAAAGAACCCCAAACGATTTTATTATGAAGGGCAGTGTGGCGAATGAAGCGGCAAGGGTGGTCTTTACGCTTGAGAGGAGCTTCTCTTTAAACGTCCCTAACTTAAAGGGATGGAACCTGTGCATTAGGAGGATTCCTAGAACGGAGACGAATGAGAGCTGGAACGATAGCTCGAATAGCGCCCACGGATGCCAGAGGAGTATTATAAGGGCCGAGGCCGCAAGCGTATTTAACCTGTTTTCCTCCCTACCTATAACTATAGAGATCAGATAAAGCGTGGCCATTATGGAGGCCCGCATTACTGGGGTGGCAAATCCCGCAACCACCGTGTATAAGGATATGGGAAGGATCGTTAGTGCCGCAGCGAGCCTTGGAACCTTGAATCTTAGAAGCAGGAATTCGGAGCGCTTAAGAACCCATTTGATTAAAACATAAAAAACGATCGCAATAGCTCCTACGTGAAGCCCGGATATTGAAAGAATATGGGAAATCCCCGCTTCAGAGAACCGGTTTCTTAGATCGGTGGGTATCCCCCCCTGGTCTCCGATCGTTATGGCGTTTATTATTTCGCTTTTGGGAAATCCGATCTCGCTTCTCACGAAGTTCCCGAAACTCCCCCTCAGCCTATCCAATGAATGTATGAGGAAACACGATGACCCATCCTTCCCAAATGAGATTATACTCTCCGCCCCTGGAACGAAACCGATGGCATAGATCCCCTGCCTCTCGTAATACCTCTTTATGTCAAAGCCCCCCGGGTTTTTAAATACCCTTGGAACCCGCAGTTCCGTTTCCAGGACCCTTATCCTATCCCCGTAAGCGAGTCCAAGGATCCTTTCCTTGGTGGTTATTATTACCCTCCCTGATACACGGCTCTCCTTCCCTCCTATGAAGACACGTCGTGTATCTATAAGTAGCCTCGACCCCTTTCCCCTACTCTCCGGGGATCTGAAGAGAACGCCTTCTAAATCGAGCTTCTTTCCGGTAAGGCTGAGTATATGGTTTTCGGGAAGCGGGGTTCTCGCCGAGAGGAGGATACCAATAGGGACGAAGATCAGGAATACGAGCCTTGGTCGAAAAAGGGATATAGCGCCGAAGACGGGGGAAAGGATGGAGATAAGAACCCATTCGTTTCCCATCCATTCGGCAAGTAGTATTCCGATGATGAGCCCAGAAAGGGGAGGGAGGATTCTGTATCTCGAGAACAATGAATCCATAGATCTTTTAAACGGGATGCATGAGCACGATTTACTATTTGTATTGAATCCTGCATCCCGTATTTGTTACTTTAATGCCGATCTTGCTAGCCGCCTTTTTTGGTTAGATGTTCGCCTTCCTTACGAGAATAACGGCATAAGCCGCTATGCCCTCGCCTCTACCTGTAAACCCCATGCCGTCTGTGGTCGTCGCTTTAATCCCGATGGATTCCTCCGGAATCTCAATAACCGAAGAGAGCCTCTTTTTCATCTGGAAGACATAGGGCGAAAGCCTCGGCTTTTCACAAACGACTACGCTATCTATGTTTTCGATCCTAAAGCCCCTAGAGGACGATATGGCTAAGACCTCCTTTAGGAGAACGAGACTGGATATCCCCCTATATATTGGATCGCTATCCGGGAAATAACTGCCTATGTCCCTCTCCCCGATTGCCCCAAGCAGGGCATCGCATATCGCATGTGTGAGGACGTCCGCATCGGAATGCCCCTCCAGTCCAAGCTCGAAGGGGATCTCAACCCCTCCAAGGATGAGCTTCTTTCCACTTGAAAACCTATGAGCGTCAAAACCTATACCGGTTCTAAACATTTCGTATCCTTAAAATGGGTCTGAAAGACGTTAGTACCGAGGGGTGTCCAGTGGTCTTAATCACGGAAGCGCCTTAACACCCCCTCTTTCAAAATCAACTCTCCTAGGATCAAGTCCTCTTCCTTTGTGATCTTTATGTTGAACTCAGAGCCCATTACCAGTTTTACCCGAACGCCAAGCCTCTCAAGAAGCGAGGACTCGTCCGTAAGTATAAAATCCTTCTCGATCTTCTCATAGGCCCTCTTAAGGACGTCGTACCTAAAGGCCTGGGGGGTCTGAGCGAGCCAGAGGGACTCCCGCGGGATTGTGGTTTCGATATAGCCCTCTGAAGAGGCCCTCTTTACCGTGTCTTTAACCGGTATAGCAAGGGTTGCCCCCCCTGATCTCGACGCCTCTTCTATGACTCCCTCAATCATCCGAACGGTGATAAAAGGGCGCACCGCATCGTGTACCAAGACGACATCGACCTCGTCCTCTATGGAATTAAACCCCCTCTCTACGGAGTGTCGCCTCTCTTCCCCTCCGGGGATGATCCTTGTAATCTTTTTAAATCCTAATCTCTCAACTATCTCTCTATGACAATAGTCTATGGAATCCTCCGGAACGACGAGAACGATTTCCCCTATTAATGGGGTCTCTTCAAGCCTCTCGATCGAGTACGCAAGAACCGGTTTCCCGGAGAGTAGTTGAAACTGCTTCCTTACTCCTCCACCAAACCTCCTTCCCTTTCCGGCTGCCGCTATTATTGCGGCGGTTTTTAAACGGGTCATGTGGCTTTTTAGACGCGGAAAACCGAGGTCTTCTCTTAAAAAACTGGGCCTCCGTGTCGGATGTTTGTGTATGAATACCCCTCATCCGACGGCATCGGAGACGATGCCCTCATCTTTAACCCTCGAAAATATCATCCTCCCTGTTGGCGTTTGAAGTACGCTCGTTACGGCAACCTCGATCTCCCTTCCTAGGTATTTCTTTGCATCATCCACGACAACCATGGTTCCATCGTCAAGGTAACCTATGCCCTGGTTCTCTTCCTTACCCTCTTTGACTACGCGTATGTTCATCGTCTCACCCGGGAGCACTACTGGTTTAAGGGCATTTGAAAGTTGATTGAGGTTCATCACCTTTACCCCGTGGAGTCCGGCGACTTTATTCAGGTTGAAATCATTCGTTATGATAACCCCCTTTAACCTCTTTGCAAGCTCCACCAGCTTTAAATCGGCCTCCTTTATATGGGAGAAGTCGTGACTCGTTATCTTGACAACGACATGTGGGATCTGCTGCATGCGCTTGAGTACATCGAGTCCTCTCCTCCCCCTTACCCTTTTGATCGGCTCCGGGGAATCGGCTATGTACTGAAGCTCCTTTATTATGAACTTTGGCACGATCATAACCCCTTCGATGAATCCGGCTTCAGCAACATCCGCTATCCTTCCATCTATGATAACGCTCGTATCGAGTATCTTTGGGTTTCCATATTCGTTTTTCGACGGGGCCTTTTTCATAGACTGCTCGGTTTCCCAACCGCCTTTTACTCCAAGCGTTATCCCAAGATAAAAGAGCGAAAGGAAGGCTATGACATATATATAGGAAGCGATGTGAGTTGGAATCTCGGAGGCTTCTATGAGTTCCTTGAATGCAAGGAAAACGAATGACGCGATACCCGCCCCTATGGCTCCTCCAAATATGGATCTCGGGGAATATCCATCGAGCCTCGGCTCAAGCCCCCATAGAACCCCAAGGGCTATTATGCCAAACATCCCTCCAACGACGGATGCCATAATGAGGCCGTAAAAGGGGTATGTAATACAAAAACCCAGTACTATAGTAAATACCAAGAAAAAGATTTTAAGCTTCATTGCTTCCTCACCCCTCTCCCTACCCCCTTTCTCTATTTAGATAAGGTTAAGTATAGGTCATAATGGCTTTTCCCACAAGCTTAACCGTTTTCATTCGGTTTTGAATGACTGGGTGTCTTGTTGCCATTCTATTTTCCTCTATTTAACTTATCCAGATAGAATCTCCTAATCGGTAAGGGTGGTAGGAATTCGGTTTTACTAGGATTTTTCTCCACTTGCACCCTCTATTAGGTGTACTATCTCGTTAACGACTCTAACATATCTACTCCTACCGTATCCTGGCTTTGTGGCTCTCCCTTCTATACCGGCATCCGCTATCGTGTATCCGGTGGCTTTATCAATCAGCCTTACCCATACTGATATTGAACCCTTCCCTTTATCATTGACCCTGATAAACCATTCACAGAACTTACAGCCACGCTTAAAACCGGTCACCGTGCCTTCTACAAGAAGCACCCTCCCTCCCTCAGACCATGTATCTTTAGATTCGGAACGCCTTATCTCCCTAAACCCATTAGTGGCCCTCAGCTTCTCGGCGAGCATATCCGGGATCTCCGTATATGAATCGTAGGGAACCCATTCGGTATCGGTCTTCTTGAAATTCGGAATCTCTATAATATCGTATTTGGCGAATCCGCCTTCCGGTCGCTTGTACATGATCGTATTAGTTGGTGCACAACCAATCAAAATAGGAAGATAAAATGCCAGGGCAAGAGGAAGACCCCTCTTTAACCTATATCCTATCATCTTGATCCTCCTTTTTATTATTGGATATTATTGTATACGAATTTTAGATTAATTAAAAAGATCGGGATGCTATGGTGTAAGGCCGGTTATTCATCCTGATCTGGAACTCTCCGGCTTTATCGTTGTATTCGATAAGGTTTACAATGTGATAATAGGATTTCCTGTTAAACCTAGCTAAGAATACCCCCTTCCTTACCCGACAGTAAAGGACGTTTTCCTTACCGACAAAGAGGGTGGAAGGATCTAGTGTCTCTTTGTACCCTCCGTTAAAAAGGAGCTCGATTCTGCTTATTTCACCATTTTCGTCCTTAATGACGTTTATATCGTTTATCACATACGGCACGTCCTCGACCTCTATGTAGCAGTGCTCGTTTTCGCATATTACGAGAAAACGCCCCTCTTTGGTTTGCCTCAAGGACCTATGGAAGAATCCATACACCCAGGGGTCCCTAATCTGATTTCCCTGAAAGAAGAGCCTTCCCTCTTTATCCATAAAGTAGTGGTGCTCCCGGACACCCTCCTCTTTTGCCTTCATAAAAAATAGGATAACATAGATGGGATGGAGAGTTGACAACCTAGCCCTACCTGACCCATACTCTATGCCATTGGAACGGAAGATGAGAATCTGCACCCTTGCAAGCGGAAGCTCCGGAAATTCCCTTTTTATCCAAGCAGGGAAAACGAGGATTCTGGTGGATGCGGGTATCAATCCGAAGCAGTTAAACCTCAGACTCGGATCCCTGAGTGTTCGTATGTCCGATATAGACGCCGTGATAGTCACGCACGAACACGTAGACCATGCGGCTGCTCTTCCCTATATAAGCGTCCCCGTTTATGTCGCCTCGGCAACGGTTCCCCTCTGGAAGGATAAGGTTAAGGATCTTAGGGAATTCGAATCGGGCTCTCCCTTTTCTATAAGGGACCTCCTCGTTTCCCCTTTCCCGATTCCACACGACGCCT
>CAZWVA010000013.1:25932-26162 GCA_964636885.1 uncultured Spirochaetia bacterium | reverse complement strand
ATAGTAACGGATATAGGGTCAGTTACCTCATTGGTCAGGGAGAGGCTAAAGGGGTCAAACGCCCTTATCCTTGAGTTCAACCATGATGAGAGGATGCTCCTCTACGGTTCGTATCCCTGGGACCTCAAGCAGAGGATAAAGAGCCGTCTGGGACACCTGTCTAACGAAGAGGCTGCGGGGCTTCTTAAAGACCTGATTCATGATGGTCTTTCCTATGTCGTACTCGCCCA